>JADLBL010000019.1 GCA_020847735.1 Candidatus Eisenbacteria bacterium | reverse complement strand
GGTCAGGGTTTCCCCCATTGCCGAAGCCTCTCGACTGCTGCCTCCCGTAGGAGTCTGGGCCGTATCTCAGTCCCAGTGTGGCTGACCATCCTCTCAGACCAGCTACCCATCGTCGCCTTGGTGGTCTCTTACACCGCCAACTAGCTAATGGGACGCGAGACCATCTTCGACCGGTAGCTTATAAATAGAGGCCACCTTTGACCTCAGAGCCATGCGACTCCGTGGTCTCATGCGGTATTAGCACCCCGTTAGGAGTGTTATCCCCCTGTCGAAGGCAGGTTTCTCACGCGTTACTCACCCGTTCGCCACTCTACTCGAGGAGTTGCCCCCTCTTTCGCGTACGACTTGCATGCCTAATCCACGCCGCCAGCGTTCGTTCTGAGCCAGGATCAAACTCTCCATGGTAAAAATGGAGATAAATGCCCGCGGAGCGGATGCCCCACGAGCACTGATCATTGCAAGGTAATCACGCCGACATGCCGAACAGCGGCCTGCCGACGAGGACTTGCCGGGCCTTCAAAGTCACGTGCGCTATTCGATTTTCAAAGAGCGGAGACACGTCGAACGCCTCCCGCGTGGCGAGAAGCGGACGGGGAACCTAGCCGATGTCGAAGTGAGCGTCAACAACCATTTCGAGGCGGGCTGTGTTCCTGCAGCGCGCGCAACATATGCGCGATCACCAGGGCTGTCAAGCAGATCGGCGGAAGCTTTACTAACATGTTTCCGGGCAACGTTTTGCGTCATCGCTTCGGATCAGGAACCCCGCGCCGCCTGCGAACTGTCTGGAAGTGTCGGCCGGGCGCATGGATCAACTCCGCCCGGAAAGCTGGACAACGGCCCGCCGTGGTGCGATACGGGAACCGCGCAACTGCGCGATTCGCCTCGTCGGATCAGGCATATGGCCTGGCCGGCGGCGCGTTCGGCCCCTTCGGAGCACCCCTTTGACGAACATGGATCTGGGCGTTCTTGCTGACCTGAGTGCCCGCGGCCTGCTGCACCAGTTCACGTTCGGCGATCGCCCCGATTTGCTGGCGCGCGAGTCGGTCACGGCGTACGCCGGCTTCGATCCGACCGCGGACAGCCTGCACATCGGCCACTTGCTGCCGGCCCTCGGCCTCGCGCGCCTGCAGCGCGCGGGGCATCGTCCGATCGCGGTGGTCGGCGGCGGCACCGGGCTCATTGGCGACCCGAGCGGCAAGGCGAACGAGCGCCCCATGCTGTCACGCGAGGTGATCGAAGCCAACACCGCGGCGATCGCTGGACAGCTGGGCCGACTGCTCGAGTTCGACGGCCCGCGGGCCGCGAGGCTCGTGGACAACGCGGCCTGGCTTTGTCAGCTCAATCTGATCGAGTTCCTGCGCGACATCGGCAAGCACTTCACCGTCAACTCGATGGTCCAGCGGGACTCGGTGCAACTGAGGCTGGGAAGCCAGCAGGGCATTTCGTTCACCGAGTTCACGTACGCACTGCTGCAGGCCTACGACTTTCTCGAACTGTTCGACCGCTTCGATTGCACGCTCCAGATCGGCGGAAGCGATCAGTGGGGCAACATCCTCGATGGTCGCGAACTGATCCGCGTCCTGAGGAGCCGTGAAGCGCACGGACTCACCCAGGTGCTCGTCACGCGCTCGGATGGCCGGAAGTTCGGCAAGTCCGAGGCGGGAAACGTCTGGCTCGACGCGAAGCGCACGAGCCCGTACCGCTTTCACCAGTTCTGGCTCAACGTGGACGACGACGACGTGCTTCGCTACCTGCGCTACTTCACCTTCCTGCCGCTCGACGAGATCTCGGCGATCGAAGCCCGGCACCTCGCCGATCCCTCCCGGCGCGAAGCGCAACGCGCTCTCGCGGACCAGGTCACGGGGCTGATTCATGGCGCCGACGCCGTGGCGGCCGCCCGACGCACGGCGGCCGCGCTCTTCGAAGGCGGTGACCTGCGCGGGCTGTCCGCCGAGGAGCTTGCCGAGAGCCTGAGCGAGGCTCCCCGGGCGACGGCGACGCGCGGGGATCTCGATTCCCACCGGCTCGATCTGCCCGGAACGCTCGTGCTCTGCGCGCTGGCGAAATCGAAGACCGAGGCTCGCACGCACATCCTGAACGGCGCGGTGGCCATCAACCAGCAGGTCGTCCAGGATGCGAAGCGGGTGCTGACGGGCGCCGACCTGCTCGCCAACCGTTTCATCGTGCTGCGGCTGGGCAGGAAGAAGTACAGCCTGATCGAACTGCTGGACTGAACGGCCGCGCACGGATCGCGCTTGCCCGTCTGTTGAACCCCACCTAGGCTGGCCGCGCGAAAGGAGTCGCACCCCGATCATGACCCTGCCTGCCCTCAATGTCGCGAGGCGCTTCCCGTGGAAGCTGTTCCTCGCCGTCGTGCTCATCGTCGTCTTCGGCGCGGCCGGAGCGACCTTCGGCCTGGTTCAGTGGCTGCGCCGCGACCTGCCCACACCGGAGCAGGTCGCGGCGGTCCAGACCCCGGTCAAGACGCTCGTGTTCGACGTGCACGGTCGCGTCCTGCACGAGTTCTATCGCGAGAACCGCACCCGGGTGCTGCTGAAGGCCATTCCGCGAAACCTGATCAACGCGACGCTCTCGACCGAGGACCGCAGCTTCTACCGACACTGGGGCGTGGATCTCTGGGGCATCGCGCGCGCGGCCGCGACCGACGTGCTGCACCGGCGCCGTGCGCAGGGCGGCAGCACCATCACCCAGCAGCTGGCGCGGAACCTCTTCCTCACCCATGAGCGGTCGTTCGCGCGCAAGCTCAAGGAAGTGGCGCTCGCCATCGAGTTGGAACGCAACTACTCGAAGGATCAGATCCTCGAGATGTATTTCAACCAGATCTACTTCGGCGAGGGCGCCTACGGAGTGGACGCCGCCGCCAAGACCTTCTTCGGCCGGCCGCTCGCCGACCTCTCGCTCGCGGAGTGCGCGCTTCTCGCCGGAATCCCGGCGAACCCCAGCCTCTATTCCCCCCGGCGCCAGCCGAAGGCCGCGCTCGCCCGCCGGTCGAAGGTCCTGCGCAACATGCTGGTCACGAAGGCCATCTCCCAGGTCGAGTTCGACAACGCGATCAACGCGCCGCTGGGCGTGACCGCGGTCCGCTACGAGAACGACCGCGCTCCGTACTTCGTCGAAATGGTGCGTCTGTACCTGGACGAGAAGTACGGTTCGAACCAGGTGTACGAGGGTGGCCTGCGCGTTTACACGACCCTCGACATGGATCTCCAGCAGCTCGCCGAGCGCTCCCTCGAGAAGCAGCTGGAGTCGCTCGAGACCCAGCTCAAACTCAAGCACACGCGCGCGACCTTCACGGCGGCCGCCGCGGCGGCCGAAGGCGCGAATCCGGGCGCCCGCACGGATTACCTGCAGGGCGCGCTCGTCGCGCTCGACCCGCGGAACGGCTACATCCGGGCGCTGGTCGGCGGCCGCGACTGGAACCAGAGCAACTTCAACCGCGCGACGCAGGCGATGCGGCAGCCTGGTTCGGCGTTCAAGCCCTTCGTTTACACCGCGGCGATGGACAACGGCTTCAAGCCCACCGACATCATCGTGGACGAGCCCGTATCCTTCCCCGGCGGCGACGGCAAGCCCTACGAGCCGTCCAACTATGACCGCAAGTTCCGCGGTCCGGTGACGCTGCGCTACGCGCTCCAGCAGTCCATCAACATCCCCGCCATCAAGCTGCTCCGCAAGGTCGGGGTCTCGCTCGTGGCCTCGTACGCGCGACGCATGGGCATCCGGAGCCCGATCGGGCAGAACCTCTCGCTCGCGCTGGGAAGCAGCGAGGTGACGCTGCTCGAGCTCACGTCCGCCTACGCCGTGCTCGCGGATCGTGGCGTCCGCAATCAGCCCCTGTACATCCTCCGCGTCGAGGACCGCGCCGGAAACGTGCTCGAACGCAACGCGCCCCGCCCGTTCGAGGTGCTCTCCGAAGGCACCGCCGCCACCATGACGTCCATGCTGCAGAGCGTGATGGACCACGGCACCGGTTACCCGGCACGCGCGCGCGGCTTCACCATTCCCGCGGCCGGGAAGACGGGCACCATGGACGAGTACATGGACGCGTGGTTCGTCGGCTACATCCCCAGTCTCGTCTGCGGCGTCTGGGTCGGCTACGACGAAAAGAAGACCATCGGGCCGGGCATGACCGGCTCGTCGGCCGCGCTGCCGATCTGGACGGAGTTCATGATCGGAGCAACGCGCGGACTGCCGGTGGAGAACTTCCCGGTTCCGGCCGGAACAGTCACCCGGCTCGTGTGCGCCGAATCGGGCATGCTGGCCACCGACGCCTGCCCGAACACGACGACCGAGAACTTCGCGGAAGGCTCGGAGCCGACCGAGTACTGCACGACGCATCCCGGTCGTCCGCTGCAGCCCGTCGGAATCGAGGCCCAGCAGCAGCCGCCCACCGACCTGCGCAAGCTCGACCGCAGCCAGCGGGGCAAGGACCGGGAGCGGATCCACACCCGCTGAAGAAACGTCCGCCGGCGAACCTCCGCGTCAGCCGATCCGGTCGAGCACCCGCCGGCCCGCCGCCGGCGCCTCGTCCGCGATTCGAAAGCACGCGGCCGCGCGCGCGACCGCGCCGGGGTCGTCGCCGGCCGTGTGCAGTTCGGCGAGCGGTTCGCCGCGACGCACGCGCTCGCCGGGCCGCCGCAGGACGACGAGGCCGACACGAGGGTCGATCTCGTCCTCCTTCGTCCGCCTGCCGCCACCCAGGCCGACGACCAGTTCGCCGACGGCAAAGCAATCACACCCGGCGACCACTCCGTCGGCGGGGCTCGGCACCGCCGTCACGACGGGCGCGGGGTGAAGCGGCGCCCTCCCCTCCAGCGCCCGGATGTCGCCACCCTGCGCCCGGACCAGTTCCAGGAACCGTTCCCAGGCGGCTCCCGAGTCGAGCGCCGCGCCCGCCCGGCGGCGCGCGGGCTCGAGCCCCGGCTCCGCGCCGGCCAGGGTCAGCATCTCGGCCGCGAGTTCGATCGTGAGCTCGCGCGTGTCGGCGGGCCCGCGCCCGTGCAGCGTCTCGCAGGCCTCGGCGACCTCCAGCGCGTTGCCGACGGCGCCGCCGAGCGGCCAGTTCATGTCGGTCACCAGCGCGGAGGCGCGCGCGCCCAACGCGTGCGAGGTGGCCACCAGTCGTTTCGCGAGACTGCGGGCCGCCTCCGGCGTCTTCATGAACGCGCCGCTGCCGCATTTCACGTCGTAGGCGATGGCCTTCGCGCCCTCGGCGATCTTCTTGCTCACGATGCTCGAGACGATGAAGGGCTCGAACTCGACCGTCGAGGTCACGTCCCGCAGCGCGTAGAGCAGGCCGTCCGCGGGAGCCAGGTCGGGCCCCTGGCCCACCATGACGACGCCGATGCGGTCCAGTTGCGCGCCCATCGCCTCCGCGTCCAGCGTGGTGCGAAACCCGGGGATGGACTCGAGCTTGTCGAGCGTGCCGCCGGTGTGGCCGAGCCCGCGGCCCGAGACCATCGGCACCAGCACGCCGCAGGCGGCGACCAGCGGCGCCAGCATGAGCGAGATCTTGTCGCCCACGCCGCCCGTCGAGTGCTTGTCGGCCGTCGGCCGCCCGAGCGCGCTCCAGTCGAAGACCCGCCCCGAGTGCAGCATCGAGTCGGTGAGCGCGTCCGTCTCGGCGGCATCCAGCCCGTTCAGGAAGGCGGCCATCAGCCAGGCGCTCATCTGATAGTCCTGAACGGAGCCCGCGCGGTAGCCGGCGACGAACTCCCGAATCGCCTGCGCTTCGTGCGACCGCCGGTCCCGTTTGGTCCGGATGAACTCGCGGGGATCGATCACGCGGTCAGTAGCCCTTTCCGGCGGGCGTCTCGCCCCGGACGATCTTGACGCCGGCCGAAGCGCCCAGCCGCGTCGCGCCGGCGGCCACCATCTTTTCCGCGTCGTCGCGCGTGCGCACGCCACCCGAAGCCTTGACCCCCATCTCGGGCCCGACGGTCTCGCGCATCAACTGCACGTCCTCGACCGTCGCCCCACCGCCCGCGAAACCCGTCGAGGTCTTCACGTAGTCGGCGCCGGCCGCCTTGGCGAGCGTGCAGCCCATGACCTTCTCGTCGCGCGTGAGCAGCGCGGTCTCGAGGATCACCTTGACGATGACGCCCTTCCCGGCGGCCTGGACGACCCCGAGCATGTCCTGCTCGACGAGCGCGTAGTCACGGGACTTGAGCGCGCCGATGTTGATCACCATGTCCACTTCCTCGGCGCCCTGCTCGACCGCACGGCGGGCTTCGTAGGCCTTGATGTCCGGCAGGTGCGCTCCGAGCGGGAACCCGATCACCGTGCAAACCTTGACGCCCGTGCCGCGCAGGCGCTCGCGGCAGAGCGCCACCCAGTTCGGGTTCACGCACACCGAGGCGAAGCAGAACTGCGCCGCTTCACGGCAAAGCTGCTCGATCTCCTCACGCGTCGCGTCGGGCTTGAGGAGCGTGTGATCGATGAGCGAGGCGAGGCCGTCGGACGCGGGGCAGTAGCCCATGGTGGCGACGACCCGCGAGGCGCCCGCCTCGGCCAGCACTCGCGTCTCGGCCGGATCGCGCACGCCGGCGACGCCCCAGTTGCGGCAACGCTCGCAGGTCGCCGGATCGTGGGCGACCTCTCCGGGCGCGAGCGGGGCGGCGGGTGCGTGCGCGGAAGTACCGCCCTGCGCGGGCACGCCGTGCAGCGCCTGCAGCACCTGGCGGGTGATGACTTCGACCAGCTGATCGCGTTCTCGGCTCACGGCCTTCTCCGCGGGGTCGGGAATCGGAAGGCGTCGGCGAGCAGAGCGGTGAGCCGCCGGCGGACCATGGAGCCGCGCGCGTCGCGGAAGTGCACCCAGATCCCCGGGGCGAACTCGTCCAGCACCTGGCGACAGGCGCCACAGGGCGCCGAGCCGCGTCCCGGGCCCGCCGTGACCGCGATGGCCACGAAATCCCGCTCGCCCTCGCTCACGGCCTTGAAGACCGCGGTGCGTTCGGCGCAGCAGGACAGGCCGAAGGACGCGTTCTCGACGTTGCAGCCGCGCACGACGCGGCCCGAGCCCGTCAGCAGCGCGGCGCCGACGGCGAAGCGCGAGTACGGCGAGTAGGAGGATTTCCGGGCCTTCTCGGCCTCGGCCATGAGTTCCCTGGGCTTCACGCGCGCAGCTCCTGAAGGAAGCTCGCGCCGTGGCGCCCCGGCGCGAGACCGAACTGGTCCGACAGTGTCGCACCGAGGTCGGCAAACGTCGACCGGGTGCCGAGGTCCACGCCCGGACGCACGCGCGGCCCGGCCGCCAGGAACGGCGTGTACTCGCGCGTGTGGTCGGTGCCGGGCGTCGTGGGATCGTTGCCGTGGTCCGCGGTCACCCAGACCATTTCGTCGTCCCGCAGGCGCCCGAGAAACCTCCCGAGCGTCTCGTCGAACGATTCGAGCGCCCGCGCGAACCCGGCCGGGTCGTTGCGGTGACCGAACTGCGTGTCGAAGTCCACGAGGTTGGCGAACACCAGCCCTTCGCCGGGCTTCTTCGCCAGGTCGAGCAGCACCTCCTGTCCCTCGGCGTTGCTGTGGGTGTGGATCGCGTCGCCGACGCCGCGGCCCGCGAACAGGTCGTCCACCTTGCCGACCGTGACGACGCGGTGCCCGTTCTCGGTCAGCCGGTCGAGAACGGTCGGCGCGAAGGGCTCGAGCGAGAAGTCGCGGCGGTTCGCCGTGCGCGTCCACGCGCCCTGCTCGCCGACGAAGGGCCGGGCGATCACCCGTCCGACGGCATGCTCGCCCGTCAGCAGCTCCCGCGCCGCGCGGCACGCGGCGTAGAGTTCCTCCAGCGGCACGATCCGCTCGTGCGCCGCGATCTGGAAGACCGAGTCGGCCGACGTGTAGACGATGAACCGGCCGGTCTCGACGTGACGCGCGCCGAGCCGCGCGATGATTTCCGTGCCCGAAGCCGCGCAGTTTCCGAGCCAGCCCCGGCCGACACGTTCCGCCCACCGGTCGAGCAGCACCGTGGGAAAACCGTCCGGATAGGTCGGGAACGGACGCTCGAGCACCAGCCCCATCATCTCCCAGTGCCCGGTGGTGCTGTCCTTTCCCGCCGACTTCTCGGCGAGACGGGCGCGGGCGCCGCGTGCGTCCGCGACGGGCTGCACCCCGGAGACGCGGGCAAGCCTCCCCAGCCCGAGCGACTCGAGCACCGGCAGGCGCAATCCTCCGACCGCCTCGGCCACGTGGCCGAGCGTGTTCGCGCCCCGGTCGCCGTAACGGTCCGCGTCCGGCAACTCGCCGATGCCGACGCCGTCGAGCACGATGAGAAAGGTGCGCATGCTCAGGCTCCTCCGCCCGCCGCCGCGAAGTCGCGCTGGCGCAGGTAGTCGTCCGCGGCGGCGGTCCACTCCGGTCTTTCGCCGACGAGCGTCGTCACCCGCACGGCCCGTCCCTGGCTGCGATACAGGCGGGCCACCCGCTTGCCGAGCGTGCACATGATCTCGTAGGCGAGCGTCTCGCTCCAGGCGGCGACTTCCTCGACGCGGAGCTCTTCGCCGTTCTGCTCGCCGAACAGGACCACTTCGTCGCCGACGCCGACGCCCGCGATGTCCGTCAGGTCGAGCATCGTCAGGTCCATCGTCACCCGGCCCACGATCGGCGCGCGGCGCCCGCGCACCAGCATCTGTCCGCGGTTCGACAGCAGCCAGGAGTAGCCGTGGCCGTAGCCCACGGGCACGACGCCGATGCGGCTCGGCCGCGACGTCACGTACGAGCGCCCGTAGCTGATCGGCGTTCCGGCCGGGAGGTCGCGGACCTGCACGAGCCGGCTTCGCAGCGACATGACCGGAGCGAGCGCGAGTCGGGCGGCGTCGTGGGGCGGATGCACGCCATACGCGACGAGCCCGATCCGCACGACATCGAAGCGCGCTTCGGGAAGGTTCATCGTGCCGGCGCTGTTCGACGCGTGCACCTGGGGCGGGCGCAGACCGCGGGCGGCCAGCCGCTCGACGATGGCCCGAAAGCGCCCGACCTGGCCGCGGGCGAAGGACAGATCCTCCGCGTCGGCGTCGGGAAAGTGCGTATAGACGCTCGCCAGCCGAAGTCCGGGAAGCGCGGACACCCGCGCGACGAACTCCTCGGCGTCCGCCTCGCGGACACCGATGCGGCCCATGCCCGTGTCGATCTCGACGTGGAAACGCACCGGGCGTCCGCTCCGCCGGGCCGCGGCCGAGAGTTCACCGGCGAAAGCTTGGTCGGCCACGGTCGGGTCAATGCCGTGCTCCACCGCATCGTCGATCTCGGCGGTCAGCAGGGGCGAAAGCGCGACGATCGGTAACCGGCAGCCGGCCATGCGAAGCTGTACGCCCTCGTGCAGGGTCGCGACGCCGAGTTGCGACACCCCTTCGCGCTCGGCCGCCGCCGCCATCTCGCGGGCCCCGTGACCGTACGCGTCCGCCTTGGCGACCAGGAGCAGCTCGCAGGCATCGCGCACCTCGGTCCGAATCACGCGCAGGTTCGCCGCGAACCGGTCCAGGTCCACCTCCACCCACGTCACCAGGGGCATTGACATGTCGTTTCTCCACTCCACCGGTCGTACGCGATCCGTGCGACGCCGGGCCGGCCACAATAGCCAGCGGCGAGGGCGACGCGCAATTCGCGCGCGCCGGCCCGCCGGCAACGAGCGCACCGGGCGGAGCCGTCCGCGAGGCCCTCGCCGCCGCTGCGGCGCGCGTTCGAGAAGCGGACCCAGGTGTGCACGCGTGGGCCGGGTCGGCTAAGGTCGCGCTCCATGACCGACCGTGAGCGCACCGCATTCGAGCAGCTCGTCGCTGTCTGCCGCCGGCTTCGCGGCCCCGACGGATGCCCGTGGGACCGCGAGCAGACGCTCGAGACGATGACGCCCTACCTGACCGAGGAATCGGTCGAAGCCGTCGAAGCGATCGCCTCCGGCGACGCCGATCACGCGGCCGAGGAGCTCGGCGACCTCGGGTTCCTGGTGGTCTTCTGCCTCGAACTGCTCGGCGAGCAGCGCGGCATCGGGCTCGCCGAGGCGCTCGAGCGCGCGGCGAACAAGCTGATCCGCCGCCATCCGCACGTGTACGGCGACGCGGTGGTGCAGGACGGCGGCGCCGCGTATCGCCAGTGGCAGGAGATCAAGAAGGCCGAGAAGCGCTCCGGCGACGCGCCGGCATCGCTGCTCGGAGAGCAGCCCAGGGGGCTGCCCGCGCTGGTGGCCGCCTACCGGCTCCAGGAAAAGGCCGCGGCCGTCGGCTTCGACTGGCCCTCGACCGCCGGCCCGGTCGCGAAGATCCGCGAGGAGACGGCCGAGGTCGAACGTTCGCTGTCGGAGGGCGACGCGACCCCCGACACGGCGCACGAAATCGGTGACCTGCTGTTCGCGGTCGTGAACCTCGCGCGCCACCTGCGGGTGGATCCCGAACGCGAGTTGCGCGCCACTTTGCGCCGCTTTCGCGAACGTTTCCTGCACGTCGAGCGGCGGCTCGCGGAGACCGGCCGCGCACCGTCGCAGGCCACCCTCGAAGAGATGGACCGCTACTGGGAGGAGGCCAAGCGCCTCGCCCGCATGCAGGCGGCCGGCGCGCCGCCTGCCGGAGAGCCGACATGACGGACGCCACACCCTCACGCGACGCCGCACTCTTCCTGCAACTCGTGCTCGGCCTGCAGCAGGCGGCCATGGTCGCGCTCGGCAAGCTGATGAACCCGATGACGGGCAAGCTCGAGCGCAATCTCGACGCGGCCAAGAACACGATCGACACGCTGGGCGCCCTCGAAGCGCGCACGAAGGGGAACCTCGAGGCCGACGAGCAGCGCGTGCTGACCCAGGTCGTGACCGACCTGCGGCTCAACTACGTGGACGAGCTCAAGAAGGGCGCGGCGGGAAGCTGAGGCCGACCGCTTTCGGCCGGCGGCTCAGAGCGCCTGCAGCACGGCGCACTTGAGGTAGTGGGTCTCGGGCACCGCCAGCAGTTCGGGGTGGTCCGGCGCTTCGCCCGCCCACTCGAGAACGCGCATCGGCCGCCGGGCCAGCCTCGCCGATTCGAGCAGCACCTGGCGGAACAGCGGATCGTCCAGGTGATGGCTGCACGAGCACGTCACGAGCACGCCGTCCTCCTCGAGCAGGCTCATCGCCGCCCGGTTGAGTTCGCGATAGGCCCGAGCGCCGGCCGCGACGGCACGACGCGACTTGACCAGCGCCGGCGGATCCAGCACGACGATCCCGAAGCGTTCGCCCTCGCGCTCGAGGCGGCGGAGTTCGTCGAAGGCGGAGGCCCGGCGGAAGGCGATGCGATCGGCGTAGCCCGCGCGCGCGGCGTTCTCCGCCGCGGCGGCCAGCGCCGGCTCGCTCGAATCCACCGCGAGCACGCTGGTCGCTCCGCCCCGCGCCAGGTGCAGGGCCCACTCCCCCTGGTAGCAGAAGCAGTCGAGCGCGCGCTTTCCGGACGCCCGGCGTTCGGCTCGCCGCCGGTTCTCGCGCTGGTCCAGGAAGAGCCCGGTCTTCTGACCTCCGAGCAGGTCCACGTCGAGCGCGAACCCTCCCACTTCGACGCGCGCACGTTCGGGAACGTCGCCCCACCAGATCTCGCGGCGGCGATCCAGCCCCTCGAGCGCGCGCATCGGCGAATCGCCGACGTAAACCGCGCCTCGCGGCGCGAACACGCGCTCGAGCGCGTCGCGCACCTCGTCGAGCCGGCGCTCGATACCCAGCGTAAGCACCTGAACGGCGAGCCACTCGCCATATCGGTCCACGACCAGCCCCGGCAATTGGTCCGACTCGCCGTAGACCAGCCGCACGGCCGCTTCCTCGGGGTAGACGGCCGCGCGTAGGCGCCGTGCGCGCTCGAGCCGCCGCACGAAGAACTCGGTGTCGATCCCGTCCCGACGGCGCGTCAGGACCCGGGCGCAGATCAGGCTGTGACGGTTCACGTAGGCGACGCCGAGGAACGCGCCGCGCGGGTCCGTGATCTCGGCGAGCCCGCCATCCTCGACCACGCCCTCCCAGGCCGCCACTTCATTGCTGAAGATCCACGGGTGACCGCCGCGCACGCGGCGGTCCTCGCCGCGGCGCAGGATCAGGCGGGCCGTCGGGCGCGAGGTGAGGCGGTCCGCGGTTTCGTGCGGCATCCATTTCTCCGGAACGGTGCGTGGGAACGCGACGGCCCCGGCCGGGTTCGGGCCGGGGCCGTCGAAGCGAACGGGCTCAGGCGGTTGGTGCGGACGGCTTTCCGACGCGCCGTCGCTGGGCCCGGACCATGCCGGTGGCGCCGCCAAGCTCCTTCGGGAACTCCGTACCGCGATCCAGCACCCGGCATTCGGTCCGGCTCATGGCGAACGCCGACTTGAGGTACTCGACCGCGAACTCGGTCTCGAACGGCTTGACCGAGAAGACGTCCACGCTGGCGTAGGTCTTCTCGGGAAAGGTGTGGACGCTGACGTGGCTCTCGGCGATCAGGACGAAACCCGAAAGCCCCCAGTCCTCCGGCTTGAGCCCGCTGTACTTGAAGACGTAGGGCGGCATGATCTTGGTCATGCCGATGCGCGGCGGAAGCTCCTCGAGCACGCGGTAGACCAGGTTCAGGTCGGTCAGGCGCTCCTTGTCGCAGCCGTAGCCGTCCACCAGCAGGTGAGGCCCGAATCCCGTCATGCCGCCGACCGCCTTCGAGAGTGGCTTTCGCTCCGAGGCGTCGCGAGCGGGTGACCCGATCGGCCGCCCGCCCGCGATCCCCTACTCCTCGTCGTCCACGAGGCCGTCGAAGTCTTCTTCCTCGTCGAACGAGTCGTCCTCGTCGAAGTCCTCGTCGAAATCCGAGTCCTCCTCGTCGAACTCCTCCTCGATGTCGTCCTCGTAGAGGTCGGCTTCCTGTTCCTCGATGCCTTCCTCGCCGTATGCGTTCGCGTCGTCTTCTCCGAAGACGTCGAACTCGCCGCCGTCCTCGCCCTTCTTGCGCTTCATGTCACCCTCGATCTGGGATCGGTCCGGTGCCGCGGCCCTGCTGCGGCGTCCGTGCAGCCAACGCTCGCCGGGGCACTCTTTCCGCGCTTCCCGCACGGATTTTCCTTGAAAGGCACGCGCAGTATACGAACGCCCCCCCGTCGGTCAACCCAATTCCTGCCCCATGAAGGAGTAACGGGCAAGCTCCCAAGCCTATCGCGCTCCATGGCTTGCGGCGGTCGCTGTGAAGGGGTGCGGGGCCTGTCCAGCGAATACGATCCGTGGCGGGGCGTTCACATGGCCGCGGCACCGTACGACGCGCCGGCACCCTCGTTCAGGCGAGTTGGGTGATGGCGGGGTTGACGGGACTCGAACCCGCGACCTCCTGCGTGACAGGCAGGCGTTCTAACCAGCTGAACTACAACCCCGCATCGGTCGCCGGAAAGCGCGAAGCTCGCAGCGACAAGGCCGCGGAAAGTAACGGTCCGCCGGGCGGGTGTCAACGCCCGCACCCGCGGGCATTCCGGCACTCACCAGAGTTTCGTGAGCGTCGTTCCGGCGTAGTAGTGCGACAGGATGCTGTCCGCGCTCGCTCCCGCGCGCGCCATCGCCAGCGCGCCCGTCTGGCAGAGGCCGACACCGTGGCCCGAGCCGGCGCCGCTCGCGACGACCGACACGGGCCGCCCCGTCGCATCGCCGCGAAGCGCGATCTTGAAGAGGTTCGAGCGAAGGATGCCGTTCGGGGCGCTCGGGCGCCTCAGGACCTGCCGCAGGACGTACGCGGGTACGTCCACGACACCGGTGGTGGTCGTGACCCGGAGACGCCAGACGCGGGCCGAATGCGATCGGCTCAGGACTTCGACCCCGACCACGTTCCCGACTCCTCCGGCCGGCATCGGCACGCCCTGCGGCGGGCCGTATTTCGCGAGCGTCGCGGCGAACTGCGCGACCGGCCATTCCTCGCGCCAGCGATACTGGGGCGAGAGCGCGCAGTAGTCTCCTTCGCCGGTCCCTCGATCCGCGCGCGAGAGCAGGTACGGGCGGGGATCCGTCGGCCAGGCTTCCCACACGTCGGCGGTGATGCCGCCGCAGGTGGAACAGTAGTTCGCGCGGATCGGCTGGCCCTGCGACTCGCAGACGCTGCCACGCGTGCTCTCCACGCAGCGAGTGGCCAGCGGCCGCTCGCTCTCGACCGGCGAGTAGAGCTGGTCCTCGACCGTCGCATAGAGGTCGAAACCCTCGGCGCCGCGGCGGCCGCGATAGAAGAGCGAGTAGCTGCGGGCCGCGATCGCCTGCGCGCGCCCGGCTTCGATCAGCGAATCCCGCAGCGCGCCGATCTCCCCGGGAACCACTCCGAGCAGATAGGGCTCGAGGTCGAGCCGGGTGACGAGCGTGAGCCGGCCGCGCGGCGACAGGAACGCCTTGAAACGGCCGCGCCACGTCTTTCCGCTCCATCGCAGGCGAGGCGCCTCTCCCGCCTCGAAGCCCTCGTCCCCGATCCACAGCGTGTCCGCCGGCCCCAGGACCGCAAGCGGCACGGCCCGGGGCCGACCCACGGGCTCGACCAGCAGTTGCGTGCCCGAGGCGCGCAGACGCAGCGGCTCGCGCAGCTCGGCGGTTCGCCCGGGTGCGCCCTGCTCGCTCCACGAGAGTCGCGCCGTCACGAGCGGCTCGACGGTGAGCGAGTCCGCGTCCACCACGAGCCCGATGTCGAACCGGGGTCCCTGCGGCGATTCGGCGCGCGCGTCGCCGGCGTGCGCTCCCGCCCCGGAGAGGGCCGCGAGCGCGAGCGCGACGGCGAGGCGCCGAAGCGGCTTCACGCGGACGCTCCGCCGGTCAGCGCACCCGGTGAGATGTGACCGAGCACCACGGCCGCCTCCGCTCCCGTCGCGCCGCGCACGTTTCCCGCCTCGCCCGACAGCGTCAGATGGGCGAGCAGCGCGAAGGCGAGCGCCTCCTTCGCGTCCGCGGCGACGCCCAGGTCGTCGAGCTTCCTCACCGTCACCCCTTCGAGCCTGCGGCGCAGCGCGACCATGAGCGTCGCATTGCGCACGCCGCCACCGCTGACGTAGACGGCCTCCACGCCGCGCGGCGAGAGAAAGCGGCCGATCGCGTCGGCGACGGTGATGGCCGTCAGTTCCGCCGCCGTCGCAAGCAGGTCCTCGAGTGAGAGCCCCAGCTGCTCGCCGATCTCTTGCAGCCGGATCGCGTAGGCGTCGCCGAAGCGCTCGCGCCCGGTCGAGCGCGGCGGCTCGGTCTGAAAGAACGGGTCCGCCAGCAGTTCCTCGAGCAGGCCGTGGTTCACCCGCCCGTGCGCGGCGAGCTGCCCGCCATCGTCGCGATGCGCGAGCCCACCCGTCGAGACTCGCATGAGTCCGTCGAGCACGGCGTTGCCCGGCCCGGTATCGAAGGCCACCACCTGATCGAGTCCCGCGCCCCGCGGCAGGTGGGTGACGTTCGCCATGCCGCCCAGGTTCAGAAGCACGCGCGACTCGCGTTCCGAGCGGAATCGCCACCAGTCGGCCACCGGCACGAGCGGAGCGCCTTCGCCCCCGGCCGCGGTGTCGCGGGTCCTGAAGTCGGAGACGACCAGGATGCCCGTGCGTTCGGCGAGCACCGCGGCCGATCCGACCTGCAGCGTCAGCGCCCGCCCGCCGTTCGCGGCGCGCGGCAGGTGCCGGATGGTCTGCCCGTGCGAACCCACCGCGGCGACCTCGGCCGCGCGGATCTGCGCCTGCCGCAGCAGTGCATGGACCGCCCGCGCGTAGGCTTCGCCGAGCTCCGCGTCGAGGCGCATGAAACGCTCGAGGGGCAGCTCCTCGCAGCCCGCCACCTCGAGCACCTCGCGACGCAGCGGATCCTCGAACGGCTGCTCGCGATAGGCGACCAGTTCGCCGGTCGCCGCGAGTCCGGCGCCGCGAAAGCGCACGAGCGCGGCATCCACGGCGTCGGCGGACGTGCCCGTCATGAGGCCGATCACCAGGTGCTCGTCCGCCGTGCGATAGCTTCGCAGGCCGGCGAGAGCGTCGGACCCGTGGACCATGCGCTACCTCCTGCCCACGATCGCCGCCAGGCGTGCGCTCGCGTGCGCGAGGGCGCTGTCGGGCGACTGCTCACCGCGCAGAGCGCGGATCAGCTCGTCGCCGAGCGCGTGCTCCATGCGCCGCCAGCCTGGCACCGCGGGCGCGAAGCGCGAGCGCGCGGCCTGCGAGGCCAGCACCTCGTCTCGCGGGTGCGAGCGGAACCACGCCAGCGTGTCGGCGCCCGAGTTCGCGGGCACGCCGCCGGCGGCGGCCGCGTAGATTTCGAGCGAGTTCTCCGGCCGCGCCAGATAGCGGGCCAGGCGCAGCGCATGCTCCTTGTGTCTCGAGCGCGTGAAGCTGGCGAGCACGCTGACGTCGGCGAACGGCACGACGCTGTCGGCCGCCGCCCGTGCGGGGAGCGGCGCGAGTCCGTACTTCAGTTCCGGCGCCTCGTGATCGAGCCACGTGGCCAGCCGGGAACCGGCGATGCGCAGACCGAGGCGACCGGCGGCGAACTCGCGGTCGAGGAAATCCGAGTCGGCCTGCAGCCCCACCCTGCCCAGCCGCACGCCGAGCTCGAGCGCCTGTTCGTTCGCCGGCGAGTCGAGGCGCACGGAGTCCCCGGCGGCGGACAGCAGTTCGCCGCCGTTCGTCCACGCGAGCGAGAGAAACTCGGGCACCATGGCGAGCGTGTCGGTGCTCGGGAGACCGTAGCCGTGAACGCCCCCACCGAGGCGCTCGATGCGCCGTGCCGCGGCGACGAGCGCGTCCCAGGTCGCGGGCGGCCTGGCGGGCGGCAGCCCGGCGCGCGCGAACAGATCCCGGTTCCAGTAGAGCACGCGCGGCGAAAGCCGCCAGGGCATGCCGTACAGCGCGACGCCGACCCGGCACGCCTCCCAGCCGAGCAGCGAATCGCGCTGGTCGGCGACGCCCGCGCTCCAGTCGCTCAGCTCGCCCGAGTCGAGGTACGCGCGCATGGAATCGCCGTCCAGCTCGCAAAGGTCCGGCGGGGCGCCCAGCGCGAGCGCCGCATCGAGGGACTCGGCGAGCGCCGCCGGCGCGACGCGCACGAGCCGCACCCGCAGTCCGGGATTTTCCGACTCGAACCGCCGCACCACCGGCTCGAGCGCCGCCGGCTCTGCGAACTGCCAGAAGACGACCTCCTGCGGCGGCCGGGCCGCCGGCGCGCAACCGGCCGCGAACAGGATCGCCAGGCCGAGGCCGATGCGCTTCACGCGCCGCCGTCCTCCCGGTGCGCGGACTCGATGGCGCGGCGCACGAAGCCGCCGGTCTGCCGCAGCAGCCGTTCCGCCTCGTCGCGATCGCAGTCGCGCTTCAGCATCACGATCGCGGTCTTGACGCTCCGTCCCGCGGCCTCGATCGCCCGGGCGGCGGCGTCGTATTCGACGCCGGTCACCGCCATGACCGTCCGTCGGCTGCGCTCGACCAGCTTCTGGCTGTTCGCCATCAGGTCCACCATCATGTTCTCGTACGCCTTGCCCGAGCGGACGAACGCGGCGGTCGTGAGCATGTTCAGCACCAGCTTCTGCGCGGTTCCCGCCTTCATGCGGGTCGAGCCCATCAGGACCTCGGGGCCGACGAGCGGGCAGATCGCCACGTCCACCGGAAGCTGGAACTCCTCGCGCGGCGTGCACGTCACGTACACGGTGCGCGCGCCGCGCTCGCGGGCCCGCTCGATCGCGGCGACGACGAACGGGGTCCGGCGGCTGGCGGCGACGCCCACGACCGTGTCCTCGGGGCCGACGCCGAGATCGTTCATGGCCTTCTCGCCCTCCTCGCGCCGGTCCTCGGCGCCCTCGACCGCGCGGACGACTGCGGTGTAGCCGCCGGCGATGACGCCCACGACCTGGTCGGGGTCCGAGCCGAAGGTCGGCGGGCATTCGGACGCATCCAGCACGCCGAGCCTTCCGCTGGTGCCCGCGCCCGCATACACGAGCCGGCCCCCGGCGCGGAAGGACGCCACGATCAGGTCCACCGCACGGGCGATCCACGGCAGCTCCCGCGCGACGGCGTCCGCGACCGTCCGGTCCTCGGCGTTGATGCGCGCGAGCAGCTCGGGCACATCGAGCGTGTCGAGGTCCATCGTGCGCGGATTGCGCTGCTCGGTGGCGAGCCGGGCAAACTCGTCGAATCGGGCGCGATCGTCCATGTCGTCCCCGCGGTTCGGGAAGCTGCTTCGCAGGCCGGCAGGATGCCATGCGGGCGAAGCGCCCCACAACTCCGGCGGCAGGCCACGGGCGCTGCGCGCGTCGGTTGTCCCGCGGGCGTTCCCGTGATGCCGATTCGCCGGAAGTCTCCTAGACTGCGCGCTTCGCACCCCTTCCCTTCCCCGATCCCGGAGGCGCCGTCATGTCGGTTCTCGTCGAGGACGATGTCCTCGCGCGTTTCGCGCTCGCTCCGGGCTTCCAATGCGCGGCCACCGCCTGCGGTCTCAAGAAGAGTGGTGCGCTGGACCTGGCGCTCGTGTGGAGCGAGCGCCACTGCGCCGCCGCCGGACTGTTCACCACCAATCGGGTCAAGGCCGCGCCGGTCGTGCTGGATCGCCAGACGCTGCCCGGCTCCGCCGCCCGCATCCGCGCGGTGGTCGCGAACGCCGGCTGCGCCAACGCGGTCACGGGCGAGCGCGGCCTGGCGGACGCGCGGCGCATGGCGTCGCTCGCCGCCGAGGCGGTCGAGGCGAGGCCGGACGAGGTGCTCGTGCTCTCGACCGGCGTCATCGGCGTGCACCTCGACATGGACAAGCTCGGCTACGGCATCGCCGCGCTGCGCGCGCCGGGGGCGCTGCGCGCCGCGGCCGACGCCGCGCGTGCGATCCTCACGACCGACACCCGGCCCAAGGTCGCGACCGCCACCGCGACGATCGCCGGGCAGACGGTCCGGATTTCGGGCTTCGCCAAGGGCGCCGGCATGATCCACCCGAACCTGGCGACGATGCTCGCCGTGCTGACCACCGACGCGCTCATCGATCCCGAGCGGCTCGACCGGGCCCTGCGCCGCGCCGCCGCCGCGAGCTTCAACCGCATCAGCGTGGACGGCGACATGAGCACGAACGACACGGTGCTCGCGCTCGCGTCGGGCGTTTCCGCCGCGCGCGTGGACGATGCCGGCGAGGAGGCCTTCACCGGCGCGCTGACGGAGGCCTGCGCCGCGCTGGCGCGCCAGATCGCCCGCGACGGCGAAGGCGCGACGCGCCTCGTCGAGCTGCGCATCACCGGCGCCGAAACCGGGCGTCAGGCGCATCGGGTCGGCGACGCGATCGCCTGCTCGCCGCTCGTCAAAACGGCGATCCACGGCAACGACCCCAACTGGGGGCGGGTGCTCGCCGCCGCGGGTTACAGCGGCGAGGAGATCGATCCGGGCGCCGTCGGGCTGTGGTTCGGCGAAGGCGACGACGTGCAGCTGCTCGACCGCGGCCGGCCGCTGGCCTTCGATCGGGCCGGCGCCTCCGCGCTGCTCGCGAAGGACCCGGCGGTCGTGCACCTCGATCTCGGTCTCGGCGCCGCGGCGGCGACGCTCTGGACCTGCGACCTGAGCGCCGAGTACGTGCGCGTCAACGCGGAGTACACGACGTGACCCCCCGCGGATTCGCGCGGTCGGGCGCGGCAGCGGATCGGGTGCGGGACGAGGTCGCAATCGCGGAGGCTCCGCATCCCTCGCGCGATGCCCGGACGTTTGACGCCCCGTGGGCGTGAACGCAGTCTGACCGCATGCCCGAACTGCCCGAGGTCGAAACCGTCCGCCGCATGCTGGCCGCGTGCATTCCCGGCCGGCGCATCGCGCGGGCGGTGGTTTCGCGGCACCGGCTGCGGAGCGCATCGCTCGCGAAGCTGCCCGTGGCGCTGGCGGGCCGGGTCTTCGGCGAACCGCGCCGCACGGGCAAGTTCCTGTTCCTCGATCTGGACGGCGGCCTCACGCTCCTTTCCCACCTCGGCATGAGCGGACGGTGGCTCTACTGGCCGGACGCGCGCACGGCGGACCGCGAAATGCCGCACGTGCACCTGCGGCTCGCGATCGAGGGCGGTGCGGCGCTCTGGTATCAGGACATCCGCCGCTTCGGAATGTTGCGCGTCGTGCCGCTCGAACGGCTCGCGCGCGACCCCTCGATCCGGCGGCTCGGTCCCGACCCGCTCGCCGAGCCCCCGACCGGCGAGTCGTTGCACACGCTTGCCCGCGGGGCGCGCGTCGCGGTCAAGAACTTCCTGCTCGATCAGCGCCGCATCGCCGGGCTCGGCAACATCTACGTGAGCGAGGTGCTGTTCCGCGCCGCGCTCGATCCACGGCGCCGCGCGGGAACGCTCTCGACGCCCGAATGGACGCGCGTCGCGTCCGAGATCCGCCCGGTGCTGGAAGCGTCCATCGAGCGGATGGGCACGACGTTCAGCAGCTACCGCACGATCTGGAACGAGCCGGGCGGCTATGGCGAGCGGCTGCTCGTGTACGACCGCGCGGGCGAGCCGTGCCGACGGTGCGGGGCGGCGGTGCGGCGCATCGTGCAGGGCGGGCGGGCCACGTTCTTCTGCCCGGCCTGCCAGAGCCGCAGGCCCGCCGTGGCCGGCCCCCGCGGGCCGCGGCCGGCGCGCGCCGCCGCGACCCGGCGCGGACCCTCCCGGGCCGGAAGAACCTGACGAACCGCGAAAAACCTGCGCAACGTTTCCATTGAACCGGCCCAGCGCGAGGCCCTAACCTGCGGTGTTATCCATACCCTTTCCGGGTGGCCCGCCGCAGCCCCTTCCCCGCGACGCCCGCCGCCCGTTCGAGACGGAGCGACCTCATCATGATGTTCAATACGCTGGGCCTGCCGGCGCCGATGGCGCAGGCGGTCCGGGCCGCCGGCTGGACCGAACCCACCCCGATCCAGGCCAAGGCGATCCCGGTCATCCTCCAGGGCAACGACCTCATCGGGAACGCCGTGAGCGGCTCGGGAAAGACGGGCGCGTTCCTGCTTCCGGGCTTCGCGCGCCTCATTGACGGACCGCAGAAGCTGCGCGCGCTCGTGCTCACGCCGACCCGCGAGCACGCCGCCCAGGTCGAGACCCTGGCCCGTGACTTCGCCCGCTTCACCGAGCTGCGGGTCGGCATGGTGCACAACGCGACGCCGCTGCCGGTGCAGGAGAAGCTGCTCCGCGACAACGCCGTGGACGTGCTGATCGCGACGGTGGACCGCCTGCTGGAACTTCAGGAGCACAAGGTGATCGGCTTCGAGGACGTCGAGATCCTCGTGCTCGACGAAGCCGACCGCATGGTGGACATGGGTCAGGCCGGCGACATCCGCAGGCTGCTCAAGCTGCTGCCGGAAACCCGTCAGACGCTGCTCTTCTCGGCGACCATGGCGCCGGAGCTGAACCGGCTCGCCAAGGAGGCGCTGATCGAACCGGTGCGCGTGGACCTCACGGCTCCGCAGCCGACCGGCATCACGCACGCCATCTATCCCGTGCCCAGGCACCTCAAGATCGAGCTGCTCGACCGGCTGCTTTCGCGCTCCGGCGAGGTGCGCAGCACGATCGTTTTCACCCGCCAGCGGGAGGGCGCAGACCGGCTCGCGCGCCAGCTCGAGCGGCGCAAGTACACGGTCACGACGCTGCACGAGCGCAAGAGCCAGACGGAGCGCGAGCGGGCGATGGAGGATCTGAAGCGCGGGCGGCTGCAGATCGCGGTCACGACCGACCTTGCCGCGCGCGGCCTCGAGCTCGGCGGCGTCGCGCACGTCGTCAACTTCGACGTGCCCCCGACGCCCGAGGACTACGTCCACCGCATCGGCCGAGCCGCGCGGCCCGACGCGCAGGGCGACGCCTTCACGCTCATGGCCCCCGAGGAGCAGCGCCACCTCGCGGCCATCGAGCGCTTCGTCGGCCGCGCGATCCCGCGCGTGCTGCTGCCCGACTTCGACTACAAGCTGAGCGCCTCGCAGCTCCAGCAGACCGTGATCTACGACGACGAACGCGTGCGCGCCGCGCGCCGCGCCGCGATGGGCAAGGTGGGTCCGTACGCGCTCGCCCGCGCTCCGGGCCAGGGCCGAGCCGCGCCGCCCTCGCGTGGCGTCGCGGCTCCCTCGCGCGGTCCGGCCGCGCCTTCGCGGAGCCTCTCCTCTACCGTCCGCGGCCCGGCTGCGCCCGCGCGCGCGGGCGTCGCCCCGGCGCCGGCGAGCGCCGCCGGCGCGCGCCGCACCCTGCCCACGGCCGCGACGACACAGCGACCGGCCAGCCCGCCGGTGAGAACGCGGCCCGTCACCGGCGCAGCCGCGGCCCGGCCGAAGACCGTCACGTCCGCGAAGCCGAAGGGCGATGCGACGGCGAAGCACAAGCTCGGCGCACGGGCGAAGCCCGCCCCGAAGCCGAAGGCGAAAGCGAAAGCCAGGCCGGCGGCGGCGCGCGCGAAGAAGTAGCCCGGGCGGCGCGTCGTCCCCGGGCGGTCCTGCCCTCGGGCGCCGGGCCGCTCAGTCGCCTCCGGCCGGCCCCGAAAGCTGATCGCGTGCGAGCGCGAACGCCACCTGCGCCCCCGCGGCGTCGGCGGCGGCGATCTGCAGCAGTTCGGGACTGCCGCCGCCCTTACCTCGCGCGGCGGCCAGCAGCCCGGCGAGCATCGCCTTCAGGTCGGGGCCGGTTCCCTTCGCTCGCGCGACGACGACGACGGGTTCGGGACCGCCGGCGCCGCTCACGACCCACGGGGCGCCCGCCGAAAGGCAGGCGAGCGCGAACGCGCGCGCGTCGTCGCGCCCGCGCGTTTCGGCCCACTCCGCGACGCCGCGCGGCGGCGCGCCCACGCGCGCGCGCGCGTCCCCGGCCAGCAGGCGGGCGTTCAGCTCGCGCAACCGCCTGGCGAGCGCGTCGCGCTCCTCGAGCGCCCGTTCGAGGTGCGCGATGAGGTCGCGATCCTTGAGCGTGCGGCGCTTCGCGGCCTCGAGCAGCGCTTCGGTGCGCCAGGCGTGGTCGAGCAGCGCGCGGCCGCCGCACAGGAACGTCACGCGCACGTTGCCGCGCACCTTTTCCCAGCCGACGATCTTGATCGCCCCGACTTCGCCGGTACGCCGGGTGTGGGTGCCGCCGCAGGCCGAGAGATCCCAGTCCGGGACCTCGACGATGCGGATGCGCCCCTGGACCTGCGGAGGCTTGCGCAGCGCGAAGAGCTTCACCCCCTCGGCGTCGGTCCAGTGCAGGCGGAGCTCGCGGTCCTCCCACAGCACGCGGTTCGCCGACTCCTCGACGCGCGCGGCGAGGCGCCAGTCCATGCCGGCGAGGCCGAGCTCGATCACGCTTCGCTCCGCTCCCAGCGTCGAGGACAGGGTCGCCGCGCTCGCGACGCGTTCGAACGCCGCCGAGAGCACGTGCTGGCCGGTGTGCTGCTGCATGTGGTCGAAGCGGCGCGCCCAGTCGATCTCGCCACGGACGACGCCGGCGGGAAGCCCGCCCTCGACGACATGCCAGACGCGCCCGTCCTCGGCCGCCTGCACGTCCACGACGGGGCTGCCCGCGAGCGAGCCCTGGTCCGGCAGCTGGCCGCCGCTTTCCGGGTAGAACCAGGTGGTCTCGAGCTCGACGGCCGGGCGTCCCTGCCATTCGCCAGCCGCCGAAACAGGACTCTCGAAGCGAACTGTATAGCTATCGTCGTAGTAACGTCTTTCGCTTGCCATTGAATGCCCCGCTTCAAGCCTGTCCGGAGCCGGAGCGGGACAGGCCCCAGCGCCGGAGCATGCGCCACAGCGTCGTGCGCGAGATTCCGAGCTGGCGGGAGGCCGCCGTCGTATTGGCGTCGTGCCGCGCGAGGACCCGCAGCACGTGTTCCCGCGTCACCTCCTCGAGCGACAGCGAGTCGCGCTCTCCGGCCCCCTCCAACTCGTCTCCTGCGGAAGACTGAGGTGCCGTGGACAAGGCCGGACGACCCGCCACACGGGCGAGCAGGCGCGGCGATCGGACTTCGGCGGGCAGGTCGGCGGCGTCGAGCAGCGGCCGGTCGGAGACGGCGACGGCGTGTTCGATGGCGTTCTCGAGCTCGCGCACGTTGCCCGGGTAGTCGTACTTCTCGAGCAGATCCATGGCGGCCGGCGTCAGCTTCAGGCTGCCGCGCTTCTGGCGGCGGGCGGCGCGCTCCAGGAAGTACGACGCGAGCAGCCCGATGTCCTCGCGCCGCTCGCGCAGCGGCGGCAGCTCGAGCTGCACGACGTTGAGGCGGTAGTAGAGGTCGGCGCGGAACCGGCCCTCGGCGACGAGCGCCCGCAGGTCGCGATTCGTGGCCGCGACGATCCGCACATCCACCAGGCGGGGGGCGTTCTCGCCGATGCGCCGGACCTCGTTGCTCTCGAGCGCGCGCAGCAGCTTCACCTGCGCGCCGGCGGGCATGTCGCCGATCTCGTCGAGAAAGAGCGTGCCTCGGTCGGCCT
Source organism: Candidatus Eisenbacteria bacterium (assembly GCA_020847735.1). Lineage (NCBI taxonomy): Bacteria > Candidatus Eiseniibacteriota > Candidatus Eiseniibacteriota bacterium. Next base: position 44,278 of record JADLBL010000019.1, on the reverse strand, counting down.
CCTCGACGAGGCCCGCGCGCTCGACGCCGGCGCCCGTGAATGCGCCCTTCGCGTGCCCGAACAGCTCGCTCTCGACGAGCGACTCCGGCAGCGCCCCGACGTTGACCGGCACGAATGGGCCGCGCGCCCGCGGCGAGAGCACGTGCAGCGAGCGCGCGACCAGCTCCTTGCCCGTTCCGCTCTCCCCCAGCACCAGCACCGTGCTGTCGGTCGGCGCGACGCGCGCGACCAGGCGCAGCAGGCGCTGGATCTTCGCGCTGGCGCCGATGATCGGCTGCAGCGCGACGTCGCGGGCGACGGCGCCGGTCGTGGCGGCGGCCGGGTTGGGTCTGGGATGGGCCATGGAAGGCTTTCGTTCGCGGCCGGATCGGCCCCGGGAACGGGGCCGGCGCCGGGGTTGCCGGCCGGCAGCCGTTTCAACCTGCCACAGCCCGGGAAGCCGCGGCAAGCGGCGGCGTGTCAGGAATCCCGCGACCCGGGCTCGGCGTCCTCGGGGCGCAGCTCCACGAGCTTGAGCCTGGGCGGAGCGCCGAGGGCGGGCCAGGCGCCGGCAGCGGCCGCGCCCGCGGCCGCTTCCCGCTGATCCAGTCCCTGCGCCGGGTCGATCTCCTCGAGGCGCAGGTAGAAGAAGGTCCAGGCGTACTGGATGACCGGCATGATCGCGGCGCTCAGGAACGTCCCGAGCGAGAACCACACGTTGAAGCTGCTGCCCGGCACGGTGAAGAAGCACACCGCCATCAGGAACCAGATGGGCACGACCAGGAAAACCGAGATCGCCACCATCTCCAGCCAGCGCTCGAAACGCGACTCGGTGAGGTGGAACGAGCGCTGCGTCGCGCGAACGGGGTCGCTCGGGCGCAGGACGACCGCCTCGGTGACCATCGAGAGCTTGAAGCCGAGGTACAGGAACGGCACGAACAGCATGCTGAAGGCGATCGTGAGCGCGATGTTGCGCAGCGCCTCGGCGAGGTACAGGGCCGGCACGCGGCGCAGGCCCTGCGCGTAGCATCGCAGCGCGGGCGCGGGATGCACCTCGACGGCGGTGTTGAACACCGAGCGCGCGCGAAACCGCAGCATCGCGGTGACCACCACGAACACGAGGAAGTCGAGGAGCTTGCAGGCGGCGGTCACCAGCAGCAGCCGGCTGTGCTCGAGGTTCGGAAACGCGCGTTCGATCACCGCCGGAGCGAAGATCCACGGCGACCAGAGCAGCAGCGGGATCACGACGGACTGCATCGTGTCGCGTCGCGCGGCGAGGTCGAACGCCAGCGCGAAGGCGTGTCGTGCGGAGATGGGCAGGCGTTGCCGATGGGGCATGCGATCGCTCACGGGTCGCGGAATCGTGGGCGACGAACGTACGGGCGCCGGTGAGGCGTCGTCAACCGCACGGCGACCGCGCGCCCCTCCGGCCGCGCATCCGCGACCTGCTCGTGACCGCACGTCGCCGCGGTCTCGCTCCCGCGATCTCCGGCGGCCCCGTTTCGCCGCCGTCCCCCGGGCGATCCGCACGCCATCACGGCGTCGGCGGTTTGCCCTTCCCCGTTCGCGTTCCTATGCTGCGTCCCATGCCAAGGCGCCTCTCACACGTGGATGCACGCGGCCGCGTCCGGATGGTGGACGTGAGCGCCAAGAACGTGACCGCCCGCGTGGCCACCGCCCGGGGCATGGTCTTCATGCATGGCGCGACGCTCGAACTCCTTCGAACCGGCCGGACCCCGAAGGGGAACGTTCTCGCCACCGCGCACCTGGCGGCCGTCATGGCGGCCAAGCGCACCAGCGAGCTGGTGCCGCTCGCCCACCCGGTGCCCGTCGAGGCGGTGGACGTGGCCTTCGATCTCGACCCGGCGGGACCGGCGGTCCGGATCGAGGCGCGCGTACGCACGCGCGCCCGCACGGGCGTCGAAATGGAGGCGCTCACCGCCGTCACCGCCGCCGCGCTCACCCTCTACGACATGCTCAAGGCCGTGGACCGGGGCATGGTGATCGGCGAGATCGCCCTGTGGGAGAAGCGCGGCGGCCGCAGCGGCCCGTGGAAGCGTCGCGAGGCGGTGCCGCGACGCGCCGCGAAGGCGTCCACGGCGCGCCGCGCCTGACCGTGCAGCGGATCGAGCTGTCCTTCGCCGAAGCCCGCGCCCGCGCGGTCGAGTCGCTCTCGAGCCTGCCGGCGGTCGTGCTCCCGCTCGCGCGCTGCGCGGGCCGCGCGCTTCGCCGTGACGCCGTCGCGCCGCATGCGCTGCCGCCCTTTCGCAACTCGGCGATGGACGGCTGGGCCGTCCGCGCCGCCGACCTCTCGCGCGCCTCCGCCTCGACGCCCGTGACGCTGCGCGTCGCCGGCGCCCTGCCCGCGGGCACGGTGTCCGCGAAGGCACTCGGACCCGGCGAGGCGATGCGCATCATGACCGGGGCGATGCCGCCGGAGGGAGCCGACGCGGTCGTCCCGTTCGAGGATGCCGAAAGCGGCGCCGACGGGAACGGCGAGACCATGACCGCGCGCCGCCCGTCCGAGCCGGGCGATCATCTGCGCCCGGCCGGCGCCGATGTCGGTCCGGCCGAGCGCGTGCTGGCTGAGGGACGGGAGCTCTCGGCACACGACCTGGCGCTGCTCGCGGCGCTGGGCCTGTCGGAGCTCGAAGTCTCCCCCGCGCCGCGCGTGGCGGTGATCTCGACCGGCGACGAACTGCTCGACCCCGCCGAGCCCCTGCGCCCGGGCGCGCTCCGGGACAGCAACCTCGGAATGCTGACCCTGCTCGCCACGCAGGCCGGCGCCGAGGTGGCGATCGCCGAGCGCCTGCCCGACGATCCCGGGCGCGTGGCTGCCCGCATTCACGAGGCGATCGCGACCTGCGACGCGGTCCTGACCATCGGCGGGGTCTCGGCGGGCGACTTCGACCCCGTCAAGCTCGCGCTCTCGCGCCTCGGCGAGGTCGAGCTCTGGCGCGTGGCCATGCGCCCCGGCCGACCGCAGGCGCACGGCCGCCCGAAGGGCCGCTTCTTCCACGGCCTGCCCGGAAACCCCGCCTCCGTCGCCTGCGTCTTCGAAGCGCTCGTCCGTCCGGCATTGCGCCGCCTGCAGGGATTCGCCGACCTCGACCGCCCGCGCGCGCCGGTGCGCATCGCCCGCGAGATCGAATCGCGGCCCGGACGCACGGACTTCGTGCGCTGCACGCTCGGCTGGCGGGAAGGTGAGTTGTGGGCGCTGCCCGCGGGCGGGCAGGTCTCGGGGCATCTCGCGCCCCAGTCGCGCGCGCACGCGCTCGTGATCGTGCCGGCCGAGGCGCCCGGGTTGCGCGAAGGCGAGTCCGCCGAGGCGCTGGTGCTTCGCCTGCCCTGAGCTCGAATCGTCGACGCCTCGAACGGGCGCGCGGCCGCCGTGCGATGGCCGCCGGATCGCGGAGCGATTCCTAGAGCAGGCCCAGCACGCTGTCCCGGGCCATCGCCCACAGGCCGTTGGCCTGTACGCCGAACCACAACGTCGCGACCAGCGCCAGCACCACCGCGAGCGCCACCGGCACGCCCCACGACACCTGAACCGGCTCGCCCTCGGGCTCGCGCATGTACATCGCCACCGTCACCCGCAGGTAGTAGTAGACGGACACGACGCTGTTCAGCACGCCGGCGACGACGAGCCACAGCAGCGCCGGGTTCTTCATGGCCGCTCCGAAGACGTAGACCTTGCCCATGAAGCCGGCGGTCGGCGGGATGCCGCCGAGCGAGACCATGAAAACGGTCATCGCCAGCCCGAGGAAGGGCTGGCGGAAGCCCAGGCCGGACAGGTCGCTCATCAGCACTCGCTCGTCGCGCCCGCGGCCCATCATCGTCAGCACCGAGAACGCGCCGAGGTTCATGAAGGAGTAGACCGCCAGGTAGAAGACGGCCGCCGACGCCCCCTCGGGCCCGCCCGCCGCGACCGCGACCAGGATGTAGCCGGCGTGCGCGATGCTCGAGTACGCCAGCATGCGCTTGAGGTTGTTCTGCAGGAGCGCGGTGACGTTGCCGACCGTCATGGTCAGGAACGCCACCACCGCGAGCAGCGGAACCCAGTCCACCTGCAGCGGCTCGAGGGCCCGCAGCCCGACGCGCAGCAGGGCGGCGAACCCCGCGGCCTTGGCGCCCACCGACATGAAGCCCGTCACCGCCGTCGGCGCCCCTTCGTAGGCGTCGGGCGTCCACATGTGGAAGGGCACGGCCGCCACCTTGAAGGCGAAGCCGGTGAACACCAGCAGAGCGCCGATCACCAGCAGCGGGTTGCCGAGCAGCGGCGTGTCCGAGAGGAACGCGCCCATGCGGGCCAGATTCGACGTGCCGGTGGCGCCGTAGAGCAGCGCGATGCCGTAGAGCAGGAATCCCGAGGCGAACGCCCCGAGCAGGAAATACTTGAGCGAGGCCTCGTTCGATTCCAGCCGCGTGCGGCGGAATCCCACCAGCACGTAGAGCGAGAGCGACATCAGCTCGAGGCCGATGAAGATCGTCACCAGGTCGTTCGACGCCGCCATCACGATCATGCCGAGCACGCTCGAGAGCAGCAGCGCGTAGTACTCGGCCTGGTTGATCTTCGTGCGTTTCAGGTAGTCCCACGAGGTCAGAACCGACAGGACGCCGATGGCGACGAACATCAGCGTGAAGACCACCGTGAACGGGTCGTGCACGAACATGCCGCCGAACAGCTCGCGCTTGTCGCCGGCGACGCGCCACACCGCCCAGCCGGCGAAGGCCAGCGCGAGCAAGGAGACGATGCCGCCGCGGCTGTCGCCGGGCCGCGACGGGACGAACTCGAGCAGCAGCAGCAGGATCGTGCCCGCGGTCAGCGCGATCACCGGGGCGAGCGCCCACCAGTCCACGGGCAGGAACGAAGGCTGCGGTACGAGGCTCATCGCTCACCTCCGGCGGACGACGGCGCCGCGGCCGCGGGCTCCACGAAGCCGATCCGGGCGCCCGAGGACAGCGCCGACATGCGCGCCGCGCGCTCGTGGACGGCCTGGATCGTCCGGTCGAGCGCCGGCTGCATGCGGTCGAGGAACGGCTGCGGCATGACGCCCATCCAGAAGACGAGCACCAGCAGCGGCGCGAAGACGAGGCGTTCGCGCAGCGAAAGGTCCGCGAGGGCGCGGTTCTCGTCGTGGGTCACGGGCCCGAAGAACACGCGCTGGTACATCCACAGCATGTAGCACGCGGACAGGATGACGCCGCTCGCGGCGAACACCGCCCACCACACCGAATGCTTGAACGCGCCGAGCAGGACGAGGAACTCGCCGACGAAGCCGTTCAGCCCCGGAAGCCCGATGCTCGAGAGCGTCACGACCATGAAGATCGAGGCGTAGACCGGCATCACCCTCCACAGTCCGCCGAAGTCCGCGATCCTGCGGGTGTGCCGCCGCTCGTAGATGACGCCGACGAGCAGGAACAGCGCGCCCGTCGAGACGCCGTGGTTCAGCATGGTCATCATCGAACCCGCGAAGCCCTGGGCGTTCAGCGCCATCAGCCCGAGAATCGCGAAGCCCATGTGCGCGACCGACGAGTACGCGACCAGCTTCTTGAGATCGGGCTGCACCATCGCGACCAGCGACCCGTAGATAATGCCCACGATCGAGAGGCCGGCGATCCACGGCGCGCACACGGCGAGCGCGTTCGGGAACAGCGGCATCGCGAAGCGGAGGAAGCCGTAGCCGCCCATCTTCAGCAGCACGGAAGCGAGGATGACCGAGCCGGCGGTCGGCGCCTCGACGTGGGCGTCGGGCAGCCAGGTGTGCAGCGGGAACATCGGCACCTTGATCGCGAACGCGACCGCGAACGCCAGGAACAGCCACAGTTGCTGGTCGGGCCTCAGCGGCAGAGCCAGGAAGGTCTGCAGGTCCCAGGTCGGGACCCCGCTCAGGTCCTTCTGCAGGAACCACAGCGACAGGATCGCGACCAGCATGAGGACGCTGCCGGCCATCGTGAACAGGAAGAACTTGACCGCGGCGTAGATGCGCCGCTGGCCTCCCCAGGCGCCGATCAGCAGGTACATCGGAATCAGCATCGCTTCCCAGAACACGTAGAACAGCAGCACGTCGAGGCAGAAGAACGTGCCGATCATGCCGGCCTCGAGCGCCAGCATGAGCGCGTAGAACTCGCGGGTGCGGTTCTGGATGGCCGACCACGCCCCGATCACCGCGACGAGCGAGATGAACGTCGTCAGCAGCACGAGCAGCGCGCTGATGCCGTCCACGCCGAGGTGGTACTGCGCGCCGATCGCCGGAATCCAGTCCACGCGTTCCTCGAACTGGAAGCCCGGCTGGCCGGGCACGACGCGCCACCAGAGCGGCAGCGAGAACAGGAACTCCGCGAAGGCCGCGAGCGTCGCCCACAGCCGGATCTGCCGGTGGGCGCCGGCCGGCAGGAGCGCGATCAGCGCGCCCGCGGCGAGCGGGAAGAAGACGAGGAAGGTCAGCCAGGGGAACGGGGCCACTTACGACCTCAGGAAATGGAGGAGGAGCGCGAGCACGCCGAGCGACAGGAACAGCGCGTAGGTGCCCACGTAGCCGGTCTGGAACAGGCGCAGGATGGCGGAGCAACCTTCGAGGAAGTAGCCCACCCCGTTCACCGTGCCGTCCACGATCTTCTCGTCCCAGAAGCGCCACAATCTCATCGAGCCCTCGTACACGGGCCGAACGGCGATCGCGTCGTAGAACTCGTCCACCCAGTACTTGTTGTAAAGGACGTTGTGGACGCCGGCGAGGCGCGTCCGCAGCGCGGTCGCGAGCTGCGGCCGCTGCAGGTAGGCGCGGAACGCCAGCAGGATGCCGAACGCCGCGACCGCGACCGAGAGCGCGATGAGACCCCACTCGGCGGCCGCGGACAGGTGCGCCATGTGCACGTCCGGCACGCCCGGGACGTGGCTCAGCACGGGCTCGAGCCAGCGCTCGAACGGATGCCCGCCCTTCTGGAACGGCAGGCCGATCCAGCCGCCCACGACCGACAGCGCGGCCAGCACGGCGAGCGGCGCCACCATGCTGGGCGGGGACTCGTGCACCGGGCCCGAGTGGCCGTGCGCGGCGCCGTGGTCGTGCCCGTGCGGGTCGGAGGCATGGCCGTGCGCGGCGTGCTCGGCCGCCACGTGCGCGGCGTGCAGCGACTCCGCCGCCGGTTCCCCGAAGCGCGGGGCGCCGCGGAAGGTGAGGATGTACAGGCGGAACATGTAGAACGCGGTCAGCGCCGCGCCCACCAGGCCTGCCAGCCAGACGCCGTAGTGCCCGCTGGCGAACGCGCCGTGCAGGATCTCGTCCTTGCTGAAGAAGCCGGCGAAGGGCGGGATGCCGGCGATCGCCACGCAGGCGATGAGCATGGTCGCGTGCGTCCACGGCATCTTCGCGGCCAGCCCGCCCATCCGGCGCATGTCCTGCTCGTGGTGCATGCCGTGAATGACCGAGCCGGCGCCGAGGAACAGCAGCGCCTTGAAGAAAGCGTGCGTCATGACGTGGAAGATCCCGGCGCTGAAGGCGCCGACGCCGCAGGCGAAGAACATGTAGCCGAGCTGGCTGACGGTCGAGTACGCGAGCACCCGCTTGATGTCGTTCTGGGCCAGACCGATGGTCGCCGCCATCAACGCCGTCGCCGCGCCGACGATCGCCACCACCTCCATGCTCAGCGGCGCCATCTGGTAGAGCACGTGGCTGCGCACCACCATGTAGACGCCCGCGGTGACCATGGTCGCGGCGTGGATGAGCGCCGACACGGGCGTCGGGCCCTCCATCGCGTCCGGCAGCCAGGTGAACAGCGGAAGCTGCGCGCTCTTGCCGGTCGCGCCGAGGAACATCAGCAGCGTGAGCACCACGACGATCGGCGCGCTCAGGTGCAGGCCGCCGAGGGTCAGGGTGCCCACGGCGCCCTGCAGCGCGTGCGGCGCGGCCGCGAACACGCGCTCGTACGAGGCCGATCCCGTCCAGACGATCAGGAACAGCATGCCGAGCAGGAAGCCGAAGTCGCCGATGCGGTTGACGATGAACGCCTTCTTGCCGGCCTCGGCCGCGACCGGCTTCTCGTACCAGAAGCCGATCAGCAGGTACGAGCACAGGCCGACGCCCTCCCAGCCCACGAACATGAGCAGGTAGTTGTCCGCGAGCACCAGCGTCAGCATCGCGAACATGAACAGGTTCATGTACAGGAAGAACCGTCGGTACGACGGGTCGTCGGCCATGTAGCCGGTCGAGTAGACGTGGATGAGGAATCCCACGCAGGTCACGAACAGCACCATGACGCTCGAGAGCGGATCGAGCAGGAACGAGACGTGCGCCGAGAAATCGCCGACCCGCATCCACGTCCAGGCGGTCTCGACGATCGCCCGGTCCTCGGCGGGGTGCCCGGCGAGCGCCGCCACCGCGCGCAGCGCGGCGAGGAACGCCAGGCCCGTCGCGCCGCAGGCGATCCACGACACGCCCCGCCGGCCCAGGCGGTCGCCGAGCAGCAGGTTGAGCGCGACCGCGGCCAGCGGCAGCGCGGGAATGATCCAGAGCATCGGCAGGTTCACGCGCCCCTAGCCCTTCAGCAGGTTGATCTCGTCCACGAAGACCGTCTCGCGGAGCCGGAAGACGTTGACGATGATCGCCAGCCCCACGGCCACTTCCGCCGCGGCCACGGTCATCACGAAGAAGACGAAGATCTGCCCGTCGAGCGAGTTCAGGTGCGCCGCGAGCGCCACGAACGCGAGATTCGCCGCGTTCAGCATGAGCTCGATGGACATGAAGATGACGAGCGCGTTGCGCCGTACGAGCACGCCCACGACCCCGATGCAGAACAGGATCGCGCTCAGCCCGAGCGACCAGCCGAGGGGGATCATGCGGCCTCCGTGTCGGACGAGCTCGGGCGCCCCTTGGCCAGCACGATCGCGCCGACCATGGCGACCAGCAGCAGCACGGACGTGATCTCGAACGGGAACAGGAATCGCGAGTAGAGCACCTTGCCGATCGCCGCCGCGTTGCCGTTCCCCTGCGCCGGCAGCTCCGCCGCGACCGGCCCGGGCGCCCAGCCGCGGAAGGCGAGCAGGCCCGCGAACAGCAGCAGCAGCCCGCCGACCATCCAGCCGATGCCCCTCCGGACCGCGATCTGCGCGCCCGTTTCGACGTCGTGCTGGAGGTTCATGTACATGATGACGAACAGGAACAGCACCATGATGGCGCCCGCGTACACGATCACCTGCACCATCCCGAGGAACTCGGCGCGCAGCAGGATGTAGATCCCGGCGAGCGAGCAGAAGGACAGCACCAGGAACAGCGCGCTCGTCACCGGGTTGCGGTGGAGGATCACCATCAGCGCGGTCGCGACGAGCAGCGCGGCGAAGCCGAGGAAGAGCGCGGGAACCATCAGCCGTTCCCCCGCGCGTACATCCAGATCGTCGCGATGACGACGTTGGCCAGCGCCCCGGGCAGGAGCACCTTCCAGCCGAAATTCATGAGCTGGTCGTAACGCAGCCGCGGGAACGTCCACCGCACCCAGATGAACAGGAACAGCAGCGCGAGGAGCTTGAGCAGATACCACACGAAGCCCAGCGCCGCCGGCCCGGGGCCATGCCAGCCGCCGAAGAACAGCGTGACGCAGATCGAGCTGATGACGATCATGTTCATGTATTCGCCGAGAAAGAACAGCGCCCACTTCATGCTCGAGTACTCGGTGTGGAACCCGGCCACGAGCTCGCCTTCGGCCTCAGGCAGGTCGAACGGCGTCCGGTTCGTTTCGGCGAACATCGTGATCAGGAAGATCACGAACGGCAGGACGAGGAACCAGTGGAAGATCCCCCAGTTGGGCAGCGCGAGCGGCAGACCGGCGAACGGGCGGTAGAACCCGGACTGCGCCTCGACGATGCCGACCAGCGACAGCGTGCCCGCCTTCATCACCACCGGGATCACGGACAGTCCCATCGCCAGCTCGTACGAGATCATCTGCGCGGAGGCACGCAGGCCCCCGAGCAGCGCGTACTTGTTGTTCGACGACCAGCCCGCGAGCGTGATCGCGTACACGCCGAGGCTCGACATCGCGAGGAACAGCAGCAGGCCGACGTTGAGGTCGGTGACCACGAACACCGGCGGCGGCCCCATCGGGATCACCGAGAAGGTCACGATCGCGGGAAACACCGCCAGGACGGGCGCGAGGTGGAACAGGATCTTGTTCGCTCCCGCGGGCGTGAACTCCTCCTTCAGGAGCAGCTTGACCACGTCCGCGATCGTCTGCACGAGCCCCAGCGGTCCGACCCGGTTCGGGCCGGTGCGCGCCTGCATGTGACCGCAGATCTTGCGCTCGGCGTAGATCAGGTAGGTCACGAGCCCGAGCAGCGCGTTGAGGATGATCGCCACCTTCACCGTCGCCCAGAAGGCGACCTGGAAGACCTCGTTGTTCCAGAGCGCGGTCATGATCTCCCCACGGCGCCGGCCGGCGCGGCGGCGGCCGTGGCCGCCTTGTGGAGGTTCACCCGCAGCCCCGCGCCCTGCGGCGCGCCGAGGCGGTTGAGTCCGGCCGCAGCGTAGGCGTAGGGCACGAACACCGCCCCCGGCGGAACCGAATCGTCGGGTTCGTAGGGCAGCGTCAGCGAGCCCGCGGGGCCCTCGAGCGTCAGCGGATCGCCGGCGGACAGTCCGAGCTTCGAGGCCTCGGCGCCGTTCAGGTACGCCCGCGCCTGCCCGGCGAGGTTGGCCAGCGGCGCCGAGCGCGCGGTCAGGCTGCCCTGCGTGAACAGCGTACCGCCCGCGAGCAGCCAGTGACCGGCGCCCGCGGCCGCCGCGGGCGCGCCCGCCGGCGCGAGCGAGGCGGGGCGGCGCGAGGCGCTCCACGTCCAGCCGTTCGGCAGCAGCGCCGCCCAGCTCGCGCCCTGGTAGCCGGGCACGAGCCGTGCGATCTCGCGGAAGACGTCCTCGGTCGTGCGGTACTTCCACGGCGCGCCCAGCGCCTGGGCGACGGCCTGGAAGACCTCCCAGTCGGCGCGCGTGCCGCGCCGGGGCGAAAGCGCGCGCGAGGACTTCTGCAGGCGGCGTTCGCTGTTCACGACCACGCCGTCCTTCTCGGCGAACGACGCGACCGGGAAAACGACGTCCGCGGCCTGCGCCGTGCCGGTCAGGAAGAGTTCGTTGACGATCACCAGCTCGGCCGTGGCGAGCGCCTTCTCGACGAGCGCGCGGTCCGGCGCGCTCTGCAGCAGGTGGTCGCTGGCGATCCACAGCGCCTTCACACTTCCGGCCGCCGCGGCCTCGAGAATCTCGAGCGCGCTCCGACCCGCCGGGCGATCGAGCGCGCGGCCCCAGCCTTTCTCGAACGCTTCGCGACCCGCGGCGTCGCCGAGCGGCACGTACCCGGGCAGGAAGTCGGGCACGAGACCCATGTCGAGCGCGCCCTGCGAGTCGTGCTGCGGCCCGGCGTACATCACGCTCGAGCGCGCGTCGGTGATCGCGCCCGTCGCCCAGGCGAGGTTCTCGATCGCCTGCAGCAGGGCCGCCGCCTGCGGGTGCTCCGCCACGCCGCGGCCGAAGACGATCGCCCTGCGCCCGGCCGAGCGCAGCCGCTTCGCCGCCGCCGCGACCGCCGCCGCGGGAACGCCCGTCTCCCGCTCGACCGAATCGCCCGTCAGCGCGGACAGCGAGGCCTTGAGGGCGTCGAGCCCCCACGTGCCGGCGGACGCCGGCTTCTCCGGATCGCCCAGATCGAGGGCGGCCTTCGTCAGCGCGTTCACCAGCGCCAGCTCGGCGCCGGGCTTCACGCCCAGCCACTCGCCCTGGAACTTCGGGCGCGCGAGCTTGACGCGCCGAGGGTGCGCGACCGTCAGGTGCAGGCCCCGCTGGTGCTGGCCGCGGATCAGCACGGCCTGCGCGAACGGCGACTCGCCCTGCAGGTCCTCGAACAGCACCAGCGCCTCCTGGGCGCTGCACAGCTCGTCGAACGTCAGGGCCGGCCGGCCGCCGCCCGTGGCCCGCAGGATCGCGTCGCCGGGCACCTTCGAGGTGAAGCGGGTGCGCGCGTCCACGTGGTTCGTGCCGAGAACGCCGCGCGCCAGCTTCTGGAACAGGTACTGCTCCTCGACGTTGAGCCGCTCCCCACCGAGGAAGGCGATGGACTCGGGGCCGTGCGCGCGCGCGAGGTCGCCCAGGCGCATCGCCACGAAGGCGACCGCGTCGTCCCACGACGACGGCTGCAGCGACTCGCCGGCGCGCACCAGCGGCGCGGACAGCCGGTCGGCGGCGTTCACGAATCCGTAGCCGAAGCGCCCGCGCACGCACAGGTACTCCTGGTTCACGCCGCGGTACTCGGTGCCGCGCGCGCGCAGGATCTCCATGCCGCGAACGCCCAGGCGGACGGAGCAGCCGTTCGAACAGTACGGGCACACGCTGATGTGCTGGCGCAGGTCCCAGGGGCGCGCCTTGAAGCGGTACGGCACGGCCGTGAGCGCGCCGACCGGACAGACCTCGATGCAGTTGCCGCACTGCTCGCAGTCGAGGGGCTGGCGGTTGAAGGACGAGATCTCGGTGCGCACGCCGCGCTGGTGCGCGGTGAGCGCGTCCTCGCCCATCACCTCGTCGCAATAGCGCACGCAGCGCATGCAGACGATGCAGCGGTTCGCTTCCTTCTTCACGATCGGCCCGAGGTCCTCGGACTCGAACGTGCGCTTGGCTTCGTCCATGCGCGAGAAGTCGTCGCCGAACGCGAACGCGAGATCCTGCAGCTGGCACTCTCCGCCCTCGTCGCACACCGGGCAGTCCAGCGGGTGGTTGATGAGCAGGAACTCCATGACGCCCTTGCGTGCGTCGAGCGCGACCGGCGACTGGGTGCGCACGACCATCCCCTCGCTGACCGGCGTCGTGCAGCCCGTCTGGACCTTGGGGTTCCACGCGATCTCGGGGCGGCCGTCGGGACCGATCACCGGCTTGCGGTCCGGTCCGAGGCGCGGCGTTCCGACCTCGACCACGCAGATGCGGCAGGCGCCGAGCGGCGGCAGCTTCGAGTGCGAGCAGAAGATCGGCACATGGACTTCGGCGGCCCGCGCCGCGTCGGTCACGAGCGTGCCCGCGGGAACCTCGATCGTGCGGTCGTTGATGGTGACGCGAACCAGGCCGCTCACGCCGTCACCTCCGACACCGAGTGCCGGCGCCGGTTGACGAGGCAGCTCTTGTTCCGCACGTGGTGCTCGAACTCGGCGCGAAAATGCTTGATCGCGCCCTGCACCGGCATGGCCGCCGCGTCGCCGAGCGCGCAGAAGGACTTGCCGAACACGTTGCCCGCCACGTCGAGCAGCACGTCGATGTCGGTCTCCCGGCCGCCGCCCTTTTCGATGCGCTCGAGGATCTCGACCATCCAGTAGGTGCCCTCGCGGCAGGGCGTGCATTTGCCGCACGACTCGTGACGGTAGAAACGGCTGATGTTCCACAGCGCGTCCACGATGCAGGTCTGATCGTCGATCACGATGACCCCGCCCGAGCCGAGGAACGTGCCGACGGCGTTGAGCGATTCGTAGTCGAGGTGGGTGTCGATCTGCGATGCGGGCATCATCGGCACCGACGATCCTCCGGGGATGATCGCCTTGACCTTCATTCCGTCGCGCATCCCGCCGCCGTACTCGGGAGACTCGATCAGTGTGCGCAGGGGCAGCCCGAGCGGGATCTCGTAGTTGCCCGGCCGCTTCACCGGCCCCGACAGGCTCATGATCTTCGTGCCGGCGCTCTTTTCGGTGCCCCACTGCCGGTACCACTGCGCGCCGTTCTTGAGGATGTGCGGCACGTTCATCAGCGTCTCGACGTTGTTCACGACCGTCGGGCTCGCGTACAGGCCCTCGACGGCGGGGAACGGCGGCTTGAGGCGCGGCTGACCGCGGTAGCCTTCGAGCGAGCTGAGCAGCGCGGTTTCCTCGCCGCAGATGTAGGCGCCGGCGCCCAGGTGCGTGTGGATCTGGTAGCCGAAGCCGCTGCCGAGGATGTTCTCGCCCAGCAGGCCGGCGGCCCTGGCCTCCGCGATCGCGCGGTCCAGCGTGTCGCGCAGGTGCGCGAACTCGCCGCGCAGGTAGATGTAGCCGGTCGCCGAGCCGATCGCGTAACCCGCGAGGACGATCCCCTCGATCAGCAGGTGCGGGTTCTTCTCCATCAGCTCGCGATCCTTGAACGTCCCGGGCTCGGACTCGTCGGCGTTGCAGACGATGTACTTCGGCTTCGGCGAGTTCTTCGGAACGAAGCTCCACTTGAGGCCGGTCGGGAAGCCTGCGCCGCCGCGACCGCGCAGGCCGGAGGCCTTGACGATCTCGATGCACTCCTCCGGCGACTTCTTCCCCAGCGTCGCCGCGAGCGCCTCGTAGCCGCCCTGCCGGCGATACCCGTCGAGGCCGGTCAGCCCGGGAGCGTCGATGTCCTTGAACAGCAGCGGTCCGTTGCTCACTCGAGCCTCTCCAGGAGAGCGTCCACCGCCGCTTCGTCGAGGTTCTCGTGGTAATCGAAGCCCACCTGCATGCACGGCCCGCTGCCGCAGGAGGCGAGGCACTCGACGCGACGCAGCGTGAAGCGCCCGTCGGGCGTCGTCTCGCCGTGGCCGACGCCGAGCCGCTGCTCGAGGTGCCGGAACAGGCGGTCCGAGCCCATGAGCGAACAGGACAGCGTCATGCACACCTGCAGATGGTGACGGCCCACGGGCTGAAGGTTGAACATCGTGTAGAAGGTCGCGACGCCGAACACCTCGGGTTCGTCCAGGCCGAGCGTGCGCGCGACGAGGCGCAGCGCCGCGGGCGGCACCCATCCCCAGGTGCGCTGCGCCAGCCACAGCAGCGGCAGGATGGCCGAGCGCTTCACGGGATAGTGCGAGATCGCCTCGGCCACTTCGCGCGCGACGTCGTCGGGCCACTCGAGCGCGGCCGGCGCCTCCGCCGGCATCACGGGCGCGTGACTCACCGGTCCACCTCTCCCAGCACGATGTCAATGCTGCCGATGGCGGCGATCACGTCGGCGATCAGCCGGCCTTCGATCATGAGCGGCAGCGCCTGCAGGTTGATGAAGGAGGGGCTGCGGACCTTCATGCGCCACGGCCGCGGCGAGCCGTCGCTCACGAACCAGAAGCCCAGCTCGCCCTTGGGGGCCTCGACCGCCGCGTACGCCTCGCCGACGGGCGGGAAGAACCCGTGCGAGACGATCTTGAAGTGGTGGATGAGGGCCTCCATCGAGGTCTTCACCTCCTCCTTGGGAGGCAGCACGTACTTGTAGTCCCGCACCCGGTAAAGCCCCTTCTCGCCCAGTTCGCGGATGCGCGCGATGGCCTGCTTCGCGATGCGCACGGACTGCCGCATCTCGGCCATGCGGACCAGGTAGCGGTCGTAGGCGTCGCCCACGCCGCGCCCGACCGGGACCTCGAAGTCGTAGGTGTCGTAGCCCGAATAGGGTTCGTTCCGGCGGATGTCGTAGCGCACACCGGAGCCGCGCAGCGACGGCCCGGTGACGCCCCACGCGACCGCGTCCTTCGCCGGGAGCAGCGCGACGTCGCGGGTGCGCGCGAGCCAGATGGGGTTCTTCGTGAGCATGTTCTCGTACTCGTCCACGTGGCCTGGCATCTCGGCCACGAACTTCTCGCAGCGCTCCAGGAATCCTTCCGGAATGTCCATGGACAGGCCGCCGACACGGAAGTACGACGAGGTCATGCGGGCGCCGGCGACCATGTCGTAGATGGACAGGACCTTCTCGCGCTCGCGGAACGAGTACCAGAAGACGGTCAGCGCCCCGATGTCGATGGCGTGCGTGCCGACCCAGACGCAGTGGGACGAGATGCGGGTCAGCTCGCAGAGCAGGACGCGAATCGCCTGCACGCGCGCGGGCGGCTCGATGCCCAGCAGCTTCTCGGCCGCGAGACAGAACGCCAGGTTGTTCGACAGGGGCGAGATGTAGTCCATCCGGTCGGTCTGCGGGATGGACTGCGTGTAGGTCTTGTACTCGGCCTGCTTCTCCATGCCCGTGTGCAGGTAGCCGATGATTGGCTTCGCCTTGACGATCGTTTCGCCGTCCAGTTCGAGGGCCACCCGCAGCACGCCATGCGTGGAGGGGTGCTGCGGCCCCATGTTCAGCGTCATGGTCTCATTGCGCACGGTACTTGACCTTCTTCGGCGCGAGCTTGCGCAACGCGGGATCGGGCTTCACGCGGTTCGGGGAGTTGTGCGTGAACGCCACTTCCTCGTAGCCGAGCGGCGAGTCCTTGCGCAGCGGCCAGCCGACCCAGTCCTCGGGCAGCAGGATGCGCGTCAGGTCGGGATGTCCCGTGAACTCGATCCCGTAGAAGTCGAAGGTCTCGCGCTCGTGCCAGTTGGCCGTCGGCCACACGCCCGTCACGCTCGGAACCCGCGGGTTCTCCTCGGGAATCCTTACCTTGAGCGTGAAGCGCAGCGCGTTCGACAGCGAAAGCAGGTTGTAGACGGTCTCGAAGCGCGGCACGCGCGGCAGCCAGTCCACCCCGCCGACCCACGAGAGCATCGCGAAGTCCAGCTCGGGGTCGTCGCGCAGGAAGGTGCAGACCTCGACGAGCGCGTCGGCCGGCACGATCAGGGTCCAGTCGCGGATGGCGGGGCCCTCGAGGCGCTCCAGCGCCACGGTCGGAAACCGCTCGCGCAGCCTGAGGTCCACCCGTTCCGCCGTCGTCGCCATCAGGCGACGCCCTTGCGGCGCTTGCGTCCGATCGGCCCGAGTTCGGGCTTCGACGCGAGGATCTTCTCCTGAAGCTTGAGCACGCCGTAGAGCAGGCCCTCGGGGCGGGGCGGACAGCCGGGCACGTACACGTCCACCGGCACGACCTTGTCCACGCCCTGCAGGATCGCGTAGTTGTTGAACACGCCGCCGCACGAGGCGCAGGCGCCCATCGAGATCACCCACTTGGGCTCGGTCATCTGTTCGTAGAGCTGCCGCACGACCGGCGCCATCTTGATGGACACGCGCCCGGCCACGATCATCAGGTCGGCCTGCCGTGGCGAGCCCCGGTACACCTCGGCGCCGAAGCGCGAGATGTCGAAGCGCGGCCCGGCGACCGCCATCATTTCGATCGCGCAGCAGGCGAGACCGAAGCTCAGCGGCCAGATCGAGTTCGCGCGGGCGTTGTTCACCGCCCAGTTCACCACCGACTCGAGCTTCGTGAAGATCACGCCGCGCTCGACCTCCTCGCGCAGGTTGTCCTCCTCGGTGCGCGGCAGGACGAGGCCCGGGTCCGGGGTCGCGGATGCGGCCGGCGAAAGCGTTCGGAAGGGGTTGCCCCCGGTGGAGTCAGGCACGGGACACCTCGGCGGCTCGGAGGAACGTGTACCGCCAGCGGATCGGCGCCGTCAGTCCCATTCCAGGGCGCCTTTGCGCAGCAGATAGAAGTAGCCCGCCAGCAGGATGGCGATGAACAACACCATCTCGATGACGCCGTACAGCCCCAGCCACTTGAACGACACGGCCCACGGGTAGAGGAAGACGGCTTCGATGTCGAACAGGATGAACAGCACGGCCACGAGGTAGAACTTCACCGAGAAGCGGCTGCGGGCGTTGCCCACCGGCTCCACGCCGCACTCGTAGGCGCTGTCCTTCACCGCGTTCCGGTAGCGCGGGACGATGAACGTGGACAGCCCGATCGTGACGGCGGCGAAGCCAAGTCCGACCAGCACGAACAGCAGGACGGGGACGTAGGGCAGCATCGGAACGTGGTTTCCCTCTCGCGGCGGGGCGCGCCATGCGCCCAACCATGAAACCTAAGAGCGTGTCCGCGGGTCGTCAAGGCGACGGCCCGCCCCGGGCCTCAGCGATGAAGCTGCCGAACCGCCTCGGTGAGCGCCGGCACGACCTCGAACGCGTCGCCGACGATGCCGTAGTCGGCGACCTTGAAGATGGGAGCGTCGGGATCCTTGTTGATCGCGACGATGCAGCGCGACGAAGTCATGCCGGCAAGGTGCTGGATCGCGCCGCTGATTCCGATCGCGACGTAGAGCCGCGGCGAAACGGTCTTGCCGGTCTGCCCCACCTGCTCGCCATGCGGGCGCCAGCCGGCGTCCACGACCGCACGCGAGGCGCCCACGCTTCCGCCCAGGGCGTCGGCAAGCTGCTCGATCAGCGCGAAGTGCTCCGGGCCCTTCATGCCGCGCCCGCCCGAGACGATGATCTCGGCCTCGGTCAGGTCCACCTTGCCGCCCTTCGCCGCCGAGGTTCCGGTCACGCGGGCGCGCGGCAGCGATGTGTCCACGGAAGCGGCCAGCGCTTCCACCGTCCCCGCCCGGCCCGCTCCGGAAACGGCCGCGAACGCCTTGGGACGCAGCGACGCGATGGCCGGCGAAGCCGGAAACGCGAGCTTCTGGATCGCCTTTCCCGCGAGGACGGGGCGCCGGGCCACCAGGCGACCGCCTTCCACGGCGAGCGACGTACAGTCGGACGCGAGTCCGACGCCGAGGCGCGCCGCCAGCCGTGCCGCGAGGTCCTTGCCGAGCGAGGAGGCCGGCAGCAGAACGACCTTCGCGTGGGTGGCGGCGACCGCCGCCGCGACCGCCGCGGCGAAGGCGGCGCCTTCGTAGGCGGCGAACGATTCGTGCTTCGCGAGCAGCACACGGTCGGCGCCCGCGTCTCCCAGCGCCGCGAGGCCCGGATCGGCCGCGGCGCAGCACACGCCCGTCACCGGACCGCCCAGCTCCGCCGCGAGGCGCGTCGCCTCGCCGAGCGCTTCGCGCGAAACGGAACGCAGCTGGCCTTCGCGCTGCTCGAGGAACACCAGAATGCTCACGTCGTCCTCCCCGGATGACTCTCAGAGAATCAAAGGACCTTGGCTTCTTCGCGCAGGACGCGCACCAGCTCCGGCACCGCCGCGACTCCCTCGCCGACGATGCGACCGGCCGCGCGGGCGGGCGGCAACTCGAGCGCGAGGACTTCGAGGTTCGCTCCCCCGAGGTCGGCGGCGCGCTCCTCGATGGGCTTCTTCTTGGCGGCCATGATGCCCTTGAGCGAGGCGAAGCGCGGCTGGTTGAGCCCCTTGTCCGTCGTGAGCACCGCGGGCAGCGGCAGTTCGACGATTTCGAGGCCGCCTTCGATCTCGCGCTCGATCCGCGCGGTCCGGCCATCGAGCTCGAACTTCGAGACGAGCGTCGCGCAGGGCAGGGCGAGCAACTCGGCGACCATCGGTCCGACCTGCGCCGCGTCGTCGTCCACGGCCTGCTTGCCGAACCAGACGATCTCGGCGCCGAGGTCGCGGATCGCGCCGGCGAGCGCGCGGGCCACGCCCAGCGAATCCGGCGCCGGGGCGTCCGACTTCAGGTGAATCGCACGATCGGCGCCCATGGCGAGCGCACTGCGAATCGCGGTCGCGACGCCCGGACCTCCCAGCGAGATGACCACGACTTCGCCGGCGCCGGTCTTCTCCTTGAGCTGCAGCGCCGCTTCGATGGCGAACTCGTCGTACGGGTTGACGATCCAGGTGACGCCGGCCGGATCGAGCGTCCGTCCGTCCGTCGCGACCCGGACACGCGTCTCGGTGTCGGGGACCTGCTTGATGCACACGACCTGCAGCACACGACACCTCACACTTTCCGCGCGCCGACTTCGCGTCGCGCTGTGGCGGCGCGGCACGAACGACGCGTGGCCGGCCGACATGCGCCATGATTCACAAGAAGCGGCGCGCCGCGTTGTCGCGACGCGCGCCGCACCGTGCAAGCGAGGGAATCAGCGGCGCAGTCTGTCGGCAGCGCTCGAAGACTGTCAAGGCAGGCGCGGCACTCATAAGGTACGAGCTTCGCGCGCATCCGGCACCTCTCGCTGTCGCAGGAATCGGTTGTCCACCGGTGCCAGTTTGAAAAACGCGAGCGCATGACGAAAAAGGATCGTGCATGTCATTGACGTTCGCGATTCCGCTGTGACATCGTGCGCACCGCTCCGGTAGCGCGTCGCCCGCACGACGCGGAGTCCGGAGTCGCCGCGTCGCCGTCCGATCGATCGGACCTTCGCAGCGAGGCAGGGCCGGGTGCCCGTACCGGGGGGTCGGGGCACGCGGTCGCAGTTCACGTGGTCCGCCGCGCCGGCCGGCCGGTCGGAGACCAGCGCCGCGTGGTGTCGCGGCGCGCATGAAGGACCCGATGACCTCCACCTCGATCGTCGAAATCGAAGAACTCGGCCGCCGCGTGCGCCGGCTGCGCTCCGAGCGTCGCATGACGCTCAAGCAGGTCGAGTCCGCGAGCGGCCTGTCGGCCACCCACCTCTCCGAAATCGAGCGTGGCAGGACGTCGCCCACCATCGGCGCGCTCACGCGAATCGCGCGTGCCCTCGAGAAGGATGTCTCCTTCTTCATCGAACGCGACGAGCGGCCGGAGGTGGCGCACCACCTGCGCGAGCAGGTGGCCGGTTACGTGGCCGGGGACGGAATCACGGCCGAGTCGCTGAGCGCCGGCATTCCGGGCAGCAGCCTGTTCACCTACCGTGTCCGGCTCGAACCCACGTCCTCGACCGGGTTGCGGCTGCTCGCGCAGGAGGCGCCCGGCGACGCGGTCCTGCACGTGCTCGCCGGCCGGCTCGAAGCCCAGTGCCCCCAGCGGTCGCACTCGCTCGGCGCGGGCGACACGCTGCACGCGGCGCTGGTGGCGACGCTGACGCTGCGCGCCGGCGGAACCGGACCGGTCGAGTTCGTGCTCGCGACCACGCGGGCGCTGGAGGAAAACCGATGAGCGAGCGCGAGGTCGTGCACGGAAGCAGGACCGGGGGACGAACCGGTCGGGAGACGACGACACCGGCCACCGATGCCGCGGACCGCGGGACGCCCTCGCCGGCGCCCGTCGCCGACGCTCCCGCCGATCCGGGCGGTTACTCTCCCGCCGAACTCGGCCGCCGGATCAAGATGCTGCGTATCGGTCGCGGCATGACCCTCAAGGATCTCGAAGAGCGGGGCGGCATCTCCGCGACCCACGTCTCGGAGATCGAGCGCGGCAAGGCCTCGCCGACGGTCGGCGCGCTCGGCAGGATCGCGACGGCCCTGGGTCTGCGCCCGGCGACGCTCGTCGAGGCGCAGCCGCTGCCGGTCGTGTGCGTGCACCGCGCGAGCGACGCGGACGCGTATCCGCTGCAGTGGGGCGGCGCGACGATCGTCCCGCTCGCGGACCCGACGCAGGACTCGGAACTCGGCCTGCACCGCCTGACCCTGCCCATCTCCCGCGACGTGCTGCTCGAGCACCATCACGACGGCGAGGAATGGGTCACGGTCCTGGCCGGCGTGGCCGAGATCCGCGTCGAGGGCCGGCCGTACGTCCTGCGCGAGGGCGACTCGCTGCACTTTCGCGCGACGCATCCGCACTCGTACGCCAACCTCGGATCCGCGCCGGTGACGCTTCTGGTCGCGAGCCGTCCGCGACTCGCGCTCTAGGTTCTGTCCGAGAACGCCGCGCTGTGCCGCCCTTCGGGTTGCGGGCGGCGGCGGCCCGGCCGCTACGACAGCGGAAGGTCGGTCTGGCGCGCCAGCAGTTCGGCCGGGGATTCGGCGGCCCGCACGAGTCGCGCCCGCCCGCCCGTCACGGCGATTTCGGCGAGGCGGCCGCGCCCGTTGTAGTTCGACGACATCGCCGACCCGTAGGCGCCGGCGTCGAGCAGGGCGACCAGATCGCCGCGCTCGAGCGGTGGAAGCGTCGCGTCGGCGCTGAACGTGTCGCCGCTCTCGCACACCGGACCGACGACGATGGCCGGCGACCCGGCGCCCGGACGGGGCCGCACCGGTACGATGCGATGCCGGGCGCCGTAGAGCGCCGGCCGGAGCAGGTCGTTCATTCCGGCCGAGAGCACGACGAAGCGCTGCTCGCCGGCGCTTCCGCGCCGCAGCTTGACCCACGACACCTCGGCCACCAGCACGCCGACGGGCGCGACCAGCCAGCGGCCCGGCTCGAAACGCCATTCGAGCCCGCCTCCCGCCAGGGCACGCGCCAGGTCGCCGAGGTGGCGCTCGAGCGGGAAACCGTCGCCGCCCCGCTCGTAGTCCACGCCGAAACCGCCGCCGAGGTTGACGGCCGCGAGCGGCGCGCCGCGCGATTCGGACTGGCGCGCGAGCTCGAGGGCGAAGCGCGCCGCGCCCTCGAGCGGCGCCGTCTCGAGCAGTTGCGAGCCGACGTGCAGGTGCAGTCCGTCGAGCCGCAGGTTCGGCCAGCGCGCGCGCGACGCCCAGGCCTCGAGCGCTTCGCCGGGCTCGACGCCGAACTTGGCGTCGAGGTGACCGGTCGCGACGTGACGGTGGCCCGGGGTGAAGATTCCCGGGTTGACCCGCAGCGCGACCCGCAACTTCGCGCCCGATCGCGCCGCGGCATCCTCGAGCAGATCCAGTTCGCCGACGTGATCGGCGCTGACGAACGCGACGCCGTGCGTCGCCGCCCAGTCGGCCTCCTCGCGCGTACGGCCGTTGCCGCTCAACGTCCGCCGCCCGGGACCGAAGCCCGCGTGCCCGGCGAGCGCGAGCTCGCCGAGCGAGCCGGCGTCGGCGTCGAGCCCGGCGGCGGCGGCCGTGCGCGCCAGCGCCGGCAGGCCGTTCGCCTTGAGCGCGTACGCGGCGTGCGCGCCGAGCGGCGCGAGCGCGGCGAGCAGCCGATGAGCGCGGGCGGTGAAGGCGTCGAGGTCGTAGGCCCAGAACGCGCGCGCCGCGGGGTCCCGCCGGCGCAGCGACGCGAGCAGTTCGTCGAGCGGCACGCCGCCCAGCGCGAGCACTCCCTGCCGGTCGCCGGTGACGCTCACGCGCGATGCCCCGCGCCGCGGACGCGGACGGCGCTCGCGAGGTCCTCGGGCGTATTGACGTTGAGGAAGGACTCCGGCGCGGCTCCGAGCGCCGCCAGCTCGTCGTCGGCGACGAGTCGTGGATCCAGGGCGAGCACCGCGGGCACCAGCGCGCGCTCGCCGCGCCCGAGCGCCGCGGCGAGCGGCTCGAGCGCGGCCGGCGCGTACCATGCGGCGAGCGGCTGCGTGCGGGCCCGCGGAACCGGGACGACGGCGGTGTGACCTTCGAGCAGCGCGCCGAGCGCGCGCAGCAGCCGCGCCGAAACGAGGGGCAGGTCCACGCCGAGCGCGAGCGCGCGGGACCACGGACGGGCGCGCAGCGCGGCGACCAGCCCCGCCAGCGGTCCGGCGGCATCCGGCGGATCGTCCGCCCGTATCGCCCGCGGAACCGGCAGAGCGAGTTCCGCCGGCGCGCTCACCACGACCTCGTCGCAGGCCCCGCGCAGCGTGACCAGCGCGTGGTCGAGCAGCGTGGTCTCCCCGAACGGCGCGAGCGCCTTGGGCGATCCGAGACCGAGCCGCGCTCCCCGACCGCCGGCGAGCAGGATGCCGAGCGTACCGGCCACGACTCAGTACCCTCCCCGCTTGTCCACGACGTTCTCGAGCGGCTGGCCCGCAAGGAAGCGCCGCAGGTTGCCCGCGAACTGCTCTCGGACCCGCTCCCAGAAGCGGGGGCCCGCACCCGAGGTGTGCGGCGTGAGGATGACCTCGGGCATCGTCCACAGCGGACTTTCCGGCGGCAGCGGTTCGGTCTGCGCGACGTCGAGCGCGGCGCCTGCGAGCCGGCCTTCGCGCAGCGCCTCGATCAGGGCTTCTTCATCCACGAGCGCGCCGCGCGCCACGTTCACGAGCCGCGCGGTCGGCTTCATGCGCGCCAGTTCGGCACGGCCGATCAGCCGGTCCGTCTCGCCCGTGTGGGGCGCAGCCAGCACGACCCAGTCGGAGCGCTCCAGAAGGTCGCCCAGCCGCTCGGTCCCCCACTGCTCGTCCGCCGGCGCCGGGTCGGGCCGCGGATGCCGGCGCACGGCGAGCACGCGCATGCCGAAGGGGCGGGCCGCCGTGGCGATCGCCCCGCCGATGCGGCCGAAGCCGACCAGTCCGAGCGTCGCCCCGGCGAGCTCCTCGAATCCGGGGCTCGCCCGCCAGAGTTCGGCCTGGGCCCAGCGGCGGGCGGTCTGCAGGTCGCGCGAGACGTGCAGCCGGCGCGTGAACGCGAGCATCATGCCGAGCACCTGTTCCGCCATCGAGTGCGCGTGCAGCCCGCGCGAATTGGTCACGATCACCGGACTTTCGATCAGCTCCGGGAAGAGCACGTGCCCGACACCGGCGGCGGTGGAGTGCACCCAGCGCACGCGCCGGGCGCTGGCGAAGTTGCGCGGGCTCAGCGCGTAGCCGAGCACGACGTCGGCCAGCGGCAGTCGCGCGTCGCGCTCCTCCCGCGTGGCCGGATCGTCGAAGCGCACGTCGGGAAACTCGCGCGCCAGCTCGGCGACGGTCGCCTCGGGCATGTTCCAGATACCGGCCGGGTCGCGGACCCACTCGAGCACTCTCAGGGCGGACATGCGGCGGGCAGGATGCCACAGCGCCGCGACGCACGGCGAACCGGCCCGCGCCGCGCGGGAATCGAGGCGCGCCCGGAAGCCCGGGCGCGCCTTGCACGCCCCGCGCACGCCGGATAGATTCGCGCGTCCATGACCGGAATCGAGCCGTTCCCCGAAGGAGGCAGGATGAGCCTGCGCCGTTTCCAGTTCGCCGCGATCGCGGCCGCCGCGATCGCCGCGGGGAGCGCCACGGTGGCCGCCGCCGGACCGTGGTCCCTGGCCCCGGGCGAGTACTACACCGAGCTCCGCGGGAGCTTCTTCTCCACCGGCACCTACTACGACGACGACGGCGTCCGGATGCCGTACGGCGGGCTGCTCGAGCAGCGCGCGCTGAGCTCCTACACCGAACTGGGCTGGAAGAAGCGCTGGAGCGTGCAGCTCGCGCTACCCGCGGTCAGCAACACGGTGCGCGCCGAGGCGGGGCCGACGGCGACCCGGTCCGGCTTCGGCGACTTCGACCTCGGCCTGCGCCTCTCGCTCGCGAACGGGGCCCGCGCCACCGCGATCCAGCTGAACTGGTCGGCGCCCTCCGGCTACAACAGCGACCTCCAGCCCGGACTGGGCAGCGGCCTGCAGCTTCTCTCGGCCGGACTGCAGACCGGTGCGCCGCTCGGCGGCCGCGGCTTCGTCGAAGCCGGCGCCGCCTACCAGACGGAGTTCTTCACGCTCGGCGCGCGCGAGAAGGCACCGGAGGGCGCCACGCTCCCGCTGCCGCGCAAGTCGGACTGGGCCGATCACGTGGCCGTCCATGCCGCGCTGGCGTTGTGGATGGGGAACCTGCAGGTCGCGGGGCTCTACGCCGGCGACTTCACGACGCAGACCGGACGGCCGTGGGAAACCACGCTGCACCTCGCCGGACCGCGCTTCACCTACCGGGTGGACGACCGGCTCGACGCGTTCTTCGGCTCGTGGCACAGCCCGACCGGACGCAACGTGCCGCACCTCGACCAGTACTACGCCGGCGTGTCGTGGAAGAGCACGAAGCTGAATCGCCTGCAGGGGTTCCTCGGCGGCGCGAAGCGACCGTGAGGTCGTGACCGCGGCGCGGCCCCGCATTCCTGCGGGGCCGCGCCGCGGAGTCAGGAGCGGCCATACCCTCCCACCTCGCCCGACTGCTGCGCCACGCCGCCCGCTATCGCACCGGGCTGACGTGGGGCATCGTCTGCGTGGCCTGCGCGAACCTGGTCGCGCTCGCGCAACCCCAGGTGCTGCGGTTCGCCGTGGACGACCTCTACCGCGGCGTCACGTCCGCCAAGCTCGGGCGCTACGCGCTGATCCTGTTCGGCATCGCCGCGGTCGCGGGCCTGTTCAAGTACGGGATGCGCCAGTCGGTCATCGCCATCTCCCGTCACCTCGAGTACGACCTGCGCAACGAACTGTTCGCGCACCTGCAGAAGCAGGACGCCGCGTGGTTCCAGCGGCACCGCACGGGCGAGATCATGTCCGTCGCCACGAACGACCTGGCCGCCGTGCGCATGATGGTGGGCCCCGGCCTCATGTACACGGTCAACACGCTGGTCGTGAGCGCCGTCTCGATCGCCTTCATGGTCGCGATCAGCCCGCGCCTGGCGTTCTACTCGCTCCTGCCGCTGCCGATCGTCTCGCTGTCCGTCTGGTGGTTCGGCGAGCGCATTCACCGCCGCTTCGAGCGCGTGCAGGAACACTTCGCCCGGCTGTCGGCCATGGTGCAGGAGAACCTCGCGGGCGTCCGGGTCGTGCGCGCGTTCGCGGCCGAGCGCCGCGAAGCCGCGGAGTTCGACCGCCTGAACGAGGACTACGTGGACCAGAACGTGGACCTGATCCGGACCTCGGGCCTGTTCCAGCCGTCGCTGGCCTTCTTCTCCGGGCTCGGCGCCCTGCTCGCGCTCTGGCTCGGCGGTCGCGAGACGATCGCCGGGCGCATCACGCTCGGCCAGTTCGTGGCGTTCACCGTCTACCTCGGGATGCTCAACTGGCCGATGGTGGCCCTCGGCTGGGTCATCAACATCTTCCAGCGCGGCTCGGCGTCCTTCGGCCGCATCGCCGCGCTGCTCGACGCGCCGCCCGGCGTCACGAGCGCGCCCGGGGCCCGGCGACCGGCGGCGCTGCGGGGCGAGATCGAGTTCCGCGACCTCACCTTCACCTATCCCGGCGCCTCGGCGCCGGCGCTGTACGCGGTCTCGTTCCACGTGCCCGCGGGCACGACCGTGGCGCTCGTCGGGCGAACGGGCGCGGGCAAGAGCACCGTGCTGTCGCTGCTCCCGCGCGTGCAGGATCCGCCGCCGGGCACCGTGTTCGTGGACGGCGCGGACCTGCGCGATCTCGACCTGGCGTGGCTGCGCGCGCGGCTTTCGGTGGTCCCGCAGGACGCCTTCCTGTTCTCGGCGACCGTCCGCGAGAACATCGCCTACGGCGTCGAGACCGCGGACGAGGAGGGCGTCCGGCGCGTCGCGCGCGTCGCCAGCCTCGACGACGACGTGCTCGCCTTTCCGCACGGTTACGACACGCGCATCGGCGAGCGCGGCATCACGCTCTCCGGTGGCCAGAAGCAGCGCACGGCCATCGCCCGCGCTCTGCTCCGCGACACTCCGGTGCTGCTCCTCGACGACTGCCTCTCGAGCGTGGACACGCACACCGAGGACGCGATCCTGCGCGGACTGCGCTCCGAGATGCGCCGGCGGACCACCCTGATCGTTTCGCATCGCGTGAGCACGGTGCGCGACGCCGACCAGATCCTGGTGTTCGACGAAGGCCGCATCGTGGAGCGCGGGCGGCACGAGGAGCTGTTGCGGCTCGGCGGACACTACGCGGCGCTGCACCGCGCCCAGCAGCTCGAAGAGGAGATCGAGGCGTCGTGAGCGCCTTCGAGGAGGACTCCAGCCGGCCGCTGGACCGGCGCCTCATGCTGCGGATCGCCGGCTACCTGAAGCCCTACCGGCTGCAGGTGGCTCTCGCGGTGCTCGTCACGCTCGCCGATGCCGCCGTCCAGCTGGCGTTCCCCTTCCTGACCAAGGAAGCGATCGACCTGGGCATCCGGCACCGTGACCTGTACCTGCTCGACCGCATCGCGCTGGTCTACCTGTCGGCGCTGGCCATCGCGTTCGGGCTCGGGTACGTGCAGGCGCAGCTCATGCAGCGCGTCGGACAGGCCATCATGCGGGACCTGCGGACCGACCTGTTCCGCCACCTGCAGCGCCTGCCCGTCTCGTTCTTCGACCGCAATCCGATCGGGCGGCTCATGACGAGGGTGACGAACGACGTGGACGTGCTCAACGAGCTCTTCACCGCCGGCGTCGTCGCCTTGTTCGGCGACCTGTTCATGCTCGTCGGCATCGTCGTCGCGATGGCGCAACTCAATGTCGAACTGCTCGCGGTGACCTTCTCGGTGCTGCCGCTCATCCTGGTGGTCACGCTCGTCTTCCGCGTGCGGGTGCGCGCCGTGTTCCGCGAGGTGCGGACCCAGCTCGCCAAGCTGAACGCGTTCCTCAACGAGAACCTGGGCGGCATGTCCACCGTCCAGCTGCTCGGACGCGAGTCCCGGAACCATGCGGCGTTCGCGGCGATCAACGCCGAACATCGTCAGGCGAACCTGCTCGCGAACACCTACCATGCGGTGTTCTTCCCGCTGCTCGAACTCGTCTCCGCCATCGCGCTCGCGCTGATCGTCTGGTACGGCGGCCGGCAGGTCATGTGGACCGGCATCACGCTCGGCACGCTGGTGGCGTTCATCCAGTACACCCAGCGTTTCTTCCGGCCGATCTCGGACCTGTCCGAGAAGTACGGCATCGTCCAGCAGGCGATGGCCTCGTCGGAGCGGATCTTCGGCCTGCTCGACACGCCGGTGGACGTCGCGGCCGTCGCGCTCGACACCCCGCGCGCGCCCGCATCGCCGGTTCCGCCGGCCGCGCCCGCAGGCGGACGCGCGCGCGGCGTGCGCCTCGAGTTCGAGCACGTCTGGTTCGCCTACCAGGACGAGCACTGGGTGCTCGAGGACGTGTCGTTCACCGTCGAGGCGGGCGAGAAGGTCGCGCTGGTCGGTGCCACCGGCTCGGGAAAGACGACGCTGACCAGCCTGCTGCTGCGCTTCTACGTGCCGCAGCGTGGCGAGATCCGCGTGGACGGCCGGCCGCTCGCGCAGTGGGACGCGGAGGAACTGCGGCAGCGCATCGGGCTCGTGCTGCAGGACGTGTTTCTCTTCAGCGGCTCGATCGAGGGCAATCTCACCCTTGGCGACCCGCGACTCGCCTCCGCGTCGGTGCGGCGGGCGGCGCGCGAGGTTCATGCGCAGGAGTTCATCGAGCGCCTGCCGGGCGGCTGGAACGCCGAGGTGCGCGAGCGGGGCGCCTCGCTTTCCGCCGGCCAGAAGCAGCTGCTGTCGTTCGCCCGCGCGCTGGCGCGCGAGCCGGACGTGCTGGTGCTCGACGAGGCGACCTCGAGCGTGGACACCCACACCGAGCGACGCATCCAGGAGGCGCTGCACCGGCTGATGCTGGGCCGCACCAGCCTCGTCATCGCGCACCGCCTTTCCACCATCCAGGACGTGGACCGCATCGTCGTGCTGCACCACGGGCGCGTGCGCGAGTCGGGCACGCATGCCGAACTCATGCGGCTGGGCGGCCTGTACTCGCGGCTCTACCAGCTCCAGTACCTGGGCTCGGACCCGCGCTCCGGCGCGACCGTCTGAACCCGGGCGCGCGGGTCCCCAGGCCGGCGCGAGCGCCGGCACCCGGGGCGCCCGCCGGCCCCCGGCGCAGCGCAAGCACCAGCCTCAATAAACCGATTGAAGGCTCACTGAATCATGTTCTAACATTGTGAACTGACGCCGGTCGTGCGCATCCCCTCTCCCTGCCCCAGGAGGCGACATGCAGCTTGGTAAGAAGATCCGTGACCTCCGCCTTCGTCGCGGGCTGACCGTGCAGCAGCTCGCGGAAGCCACCGGCCTCTCGAAAGGCTTCATCAGCCAGGTCGAGAACAGCCGCACCTCTCCGTCCCTCGCCACGCTCCAGGATCTGGCCCGCGCGCTCGAGACCTCGGTGGCCTACCTCGTCGTCGAGGAGGAACAGGCGCCGCACGTCGTCCGGGCCGGCGACCGGCCCCGGCTGCTGGTGGGCGGCAACGCCGGCCAGGTCGAAGTGCTCTCGGCGCTGCCGAGGCGCAACCTCGAGCTGGTCGTGGCCGAGCTCGGCCCGGGACAGACCGCCGGCGACAAGCGTCACTATCACCACGGCGAGGAAGTTCTCCTGTGTCTCGAAGGCCGCGTCCACCTGGCGTGCGGCGAGCACACGCTGACGCTCGAGCCCGGCGACTCCTGCCACTACGATGGCCGGGTTCCGCATGCCCTGGAGAACGCCGGCCCCGAACCCGCCCGGGTGCTCATCGCCATGACGCCCGCGGCGTTCGAACCCGCGCCGCGCCCGCGCGGCGGCCAGCCGTACACCTTCGACTCGGAGATCGCCTTCGGATCGGCGACGCGCACCTGAGCCCCGCGTCCTTTCGCGGCGGTGAACGGCGGCTCGACGCGAGCCGCCGTTCCGCGTTTCGTGCGCGGGCCTGCTCCCCGGCCCGCCGGGAGTCCTTCCGTCCATGATGTCACCGCGCGCCGCCCTTGCGGACTTCCTCGACGCCGCCCGTGCCTTCTCGCGGCCGGCGCGCATCTACCTGCTCGCCGAGTTCCTCGTGTGGAGCGCGCAGGGCGTCTTCGCCGTGCTCTTCAATCTCTACCTGGTCGAGGCCGGCTACCCGGAGAGCTTCGTGGGCAAGGCGCTTTCCATGAACGCGCTCGGGCTGGTGGTCGCCGCGTTGCCGGCCGGAGCCCTCGCCGAGCGCTGGGGACGCCGGCGCAGCCTCGTGCTCGGCGCGACGCTCGAGGGGATCGGCCACCTGTTGCGCGCGACGCTGACCGATCCGGCGCCGATTCTCGCGACCGGCTTCGTCATCGGCGCGGGACAGGCGCTCTTCCAGATCGCGGCGGCGCCGTTCCTGACCGAGCATTCGAGCCCGCGCGAGCGCACGCACCTGTTCAGCACGTTCTTCGCCAGCGCGCTGCTGGCCGGCGTGCTCGGCAGCGCGATCGGAGGCGTGATCCCGAGGATCGTGCACGCGATCCTTCCCGCGACGCCGCTGCTCGGGGCGTACCGCGTCGGGCTGCTCGCGGGCGCGGCACTCGCGCTCTCGACGCTGATCCCGCTCGCCGGCCTGCGCGGGATCGTCGAGCGGCCGCTGACGCACGGCCAGGCCCCTCCGACCCGCGAGGAGTGGGCCCGACTCCGCCCGATCGCGATCAACTCGGGGCTGATCGGCATGGGCGCCGGACTGGTCATCCCGTTCATGAACCTCTACTTCAAGGACCGCTTCGCCTGCTCCAGCGGGCAGATCGGCGCGTTCTTCTCGGTCGCGCAGGTCTTCACCGCCGCCGCCGCGTTGATCGGGCCGGCCCTCGCGCGACGCTTCGGCAAGCTGAGAACGGCCCTCTTTTCGGAGCTGCTGTCGCTGCCATTCCTCGTCACGCTGGGCGCCGAGCGTCACCTGCCGGTCGCGGTCGGCTCCTTCTGGCTGCGCGCGACGTTCATGCAGGCGGCCACGCCGCTGCTGCAGACCTTCGTCATGGAGGCGATGCCGACGGCGCTGCGGGCGCGGGCGACGACGACGATCAACCTGGTCTGGAACATCGGCTGGGGAATCAGCGCGGTCGCGGCCGGCGTGGTGATCGAGCACTTCGGCTACGCGACCCCGTTCTACCTGACCGCGGTCCTCTACTTCATCGCCGCGACGACGTTCTGGCTGGCCTTCCGCAACGTGCCCGAGTCGGACGCCGGAGTGCGGTTGAGCGAGGAGGCGAAGGGCCTGAGGGCCGACGGGCCGGGCGGCGACTGACGGCATTCGAGATTTCGCTGCGCGCCATCCGCCGCGAAGCGTTACGCTGCGCGCGCCGCCATCCGACGGCGGCCAGGGAGGTCCCATGAAGCGACTGCTGTTCCTCGTCTTCCTCGTGGCCGTCGTGTGGTACGGCTGGAACCATCGCGGCGGTCTGCTCACCGGCAACACCGACTCCGAGGCCGTGCTCGTCAACGAAGGCACGCGCGAGATGCTGCGCGTCCGGCTCACCGTGGACGGCAGGACCTACGTCCGTGACGAAATCGCTCCCGGCGCGCGGACCACGATCCCCATCGCGGTCTCCCGCACCTCCGACTTCCGCCTGCGCTGGGAGTGGAAGGGCCTCGAGGGCGCTCCCGACTGGCGCGGGGGCGAGATCGCCCCGGGCCCGCCGCGGACGCGCTGCACGATCACGATGTACGACGACAACGATCCGGCGGTCGCCTGCGTCCCGATGCCGACCGCGGGGCAGGCCACGCCGGGCGGGCCGCAGTCGCCCTGAGATCGCCCGCCCCGCCGCGGCGTCAGGCGACGCCGGTCGCGGCGGCCGCGGGCGCGGGCGCGTCGAGACCCTGCCGCTTGATCTTGCCGGTCGTCGTCTTGGGGAACTCGCCGCGGCGCACGATCACGCGTTTGACGTGCTTGTAGGCCGCGAGCGGAGCGCAGCGCGCCTGCACGTCCGCCCGCAGCGTCGCCTCGACGAACGCCTCGTCGCAGGTCCTGCCCTGCGAGCGCGCGAGCAGTTCGAGTTCGGTCAGGTTCGGGTAGATGTGCGCGTGGACCTCCTCGCGCTCGCCCCGCGCGTCGCGCCCGCCGACCACGACGACCTCTAGAACGTAGGGACTGTTCGCGAGCATGACCTCGACTTCCTCGGGGTAGATCTTCTTGCCCGCCGCGGTCGCGATCATGTTCTTGAGCCGTCCGGTGATGCGCACGCGCCCGTCGGGCAGGAAGCGTCCGAGGTCGCCGGTGTAGAACCAGCCGTCGCGCAGCACCTCGGCGGTCGCGGCCGGATTGCCGTAGTAGCCGAGCATCACGTTCGGCCCGCGCACGGCGATCTCGCCGTTGCCGTCGGCGTCGGGATGGTCGATGCGCACTTCGACGCCGACGAGCGGCCAGCCCACGCCGCCCGGACGCGACTTGCGCGGCAGGTTGAGGCAGGTCACCGGGGAGGTTTCGGTCAGGCCGTAGCCTTCGAGCATCGTCCAGCCGAGGTCGGTGAAGCCCCAGAAGACGTGCGGCGCGAGCGGCGCCGCTCCGCAGGCGAAGATCCGGACGTGCCCCAGCCCCGACTTGTCGCGCAACGATCGCAGCAGCGGCCCGCCGACGCGCGCTCCCGTGAGCATGCGCACCGCCCGCGTCACGCCGAGCAGCGTGTGGACGAGCAGCCGCGAGGCCAGAGGCGCCTCGGCGATGCGCTTGTGGATCGCGGACAGCAGCTTTTCGTAGAGCAGCGGGACGGCGACGAAGATCGTCGCGCAACTGGTGCGCATGTCCTCGCGCAGCTGCTTCGAATCGAGGCCGCGCGCGTAACACACCGCGCCGCCGGTCCGCAGCGAGCACAGGAAGCCGATCGTGCACTCGAACGTGTGGTGCATCGGCAGCACGCTCAGCATCCGGTCGCCCGGACCGCAGTCGATCGTGCGCGCGACCCCCTCGGCGTTGGAGAGCAGGTTGCCGTGCGACAGCATGACGCCCTTCGCCTGCCCGGTCGTGCCCGACGTGAAGATGATGACCGCCAGGTCGTGCGCCTGGGCGGACGGCTCGTGCGCCGGTGCGCCCGCGAACTCGCGCTGCGCCTCGCTCCACGAGGCGAGGCCCGGCAGGTCGTCGAGCCCGACGAGGCGCAGCGAACCCAGTCGTCCCTCGCGCACGGCCGAGAGCACCGGGTGCAGCCGCGCGCTCACCACCGCGAACTCGGCGCCGGCGGTCGCCAGGATCTCGCCCACCTCCTGCTCGCGAAGCGCGGCATCGAGCGGCACGACCACGGCCCCGAGCTCGAGGATGGCCATGTACGCGAGCCCCCACTCGGGCCGGTTCTCGCTCTGCAGTCCGACCCGGTCGCCGGCACGGACGCCTTCGCGCGCGAGCAGGGCCGCGAACGCGTGGGTGGCCGCGGCCGCCTGCCGGAACGAGTAGCCCGTCCAGGCCGCGCCGTCCCAGCGCAGCACGAACGGCGCATCGCCGTACTGACGGGAGGCGTACTCGACCAGCTGCGGAAGCAGGCGGACGACCGGGGTGGGCGCAGCGGATTTCACGGACTTCATCGCCATCGAACCTAGGCGGCCCGGCCGGACCGGGTCAAGGCCGGCGGCGCGCGACCACGAGGTGCGCGAGCACCTCGCGCGGATCGAAGAACAGCCGGTCCAGCCCCTCGCACACGAGCTGGATCACGATGTACAGCAGCCGCACCGGGACCTCGGTCACGACGCGCAGCGGTCCGCGATTGAGACGGTTCAGCGCCGCGATCGAGCTCAGCCCGACCCGCGCCCACAGGCCCCCGACCGGGATGTACTCGACGGGCTCGAATCCGCCGCGGCGCAGCAGGTACTCGGCACCGTGGCGCGTGAAGCGGAAGAAGTCCCACGGTTCGTCGTGGAGCGGCACCATCTGGGTGAACTCCAGGATCAGCGTGCCGCCGGGGCGCAGCACGCGGTGCGCCTCCTCGATCATCCTCGCCGGCTCGGGCAGGTAGGTGAGCATCGAGAAGCCGACGACGGTGTCGAACGAGCCGTCCCGGAACGGCTGCGCCTCGGCGCGCGCGAACGCGTCCAGCCGGGCGTCGGAGAGGTAACGGGACTTCGACAGGTCCGTGCCCCAATAGCGGCGCACGTGCCCGGTGAACAGCGGGGCGAACGGCTTCGCGCCGCAGCCCATGTCGAGCAGGTCGCCGCGCGCGTGCGGGCGCGCGCGTTCGATCGCCGAGAGGAGCTTGTGGTTCGCGAGCCAGTTGAACTTCCAGAAGGTCCAGCGGCCCGTCGGGCCGCCGGTCAGCCTCCGCCACCCACCGTTCATGCCCGCTCCCATTCGATCAGGTGCTCCCCGGGTTGCACCCGGGCCTCGATCCTTCCGGCCTCGAATCGAACTCCGCCCTCGGTCGCGCCCGCGCCATCGACGGGCGGGCGAAGCCGCGCCCCGCCCGCGCCGGCCGGCGCCGGAAAACGCAGCGGCTCGAGCGGCGCACCGTAATGCCGAAGCAGCGCGCCGCGCGAACCGAGCGCACGCAGCGACCAGCCGCGCTCGGAGAGCGACCGCACCTCGGCGTCCGTGAGGAAGACCGCGCCGTCGGCCGCGAGGGCCGTGAGCAGGCCGGCCAGCGCCTCGCGCCCCGCCTTGGACCACGCCTCGTCGAGGTGCGCGTAGTTGAGCCGGTGGGTGCTGAGCACCGCGGGCTGGCCGCGGCGCCACGCTTCGCGCGCGGCGCGGTGGGCGGCGTCGGCGCCGAGCCGCCCGGCGGATCGCGCGTCGCCTCGCGGCTCGAACGCGATTCGCGGCGGCAGGTAGAAGCGTGCGCCCGCGAAGTGCGGAAAGCGCGGCTTCAGGATCCGCCGGCGCAGGCCGGCGAGCGGCCGGCCGTCCTGCTCGGACTTGCCCTGCAGCGTGTTCAGCCCGAGCGTTTCCGCTTCGGACTCGAGCCAGTCGTCGAAGCGGTAGTCCGGCGGGCAGAACGACGTGGGCCTGCGTCCGAACAGCTGCTCGAAACGCCGGACGGCCTCGCGCAGGCCGCGCGCGCGAACCTCGCGCGGCTCCCCGGCGCCGAACTCGCCACCCGCTTCCGCCGCCGCGCAAATGGGACTGCGCTGCGCGAGCGCCGCGCGGGCGTCGTGGTCTCCGCGCCGCAGCGCGGCGAGCCACGCCGTGAGCGGCAGATGATGAAGGCCGTGCAGCTCGGGCCACCACACCCCCTGCTCGCAGGCGCGCCGCACCGCGGCGAGCAACCCGGGGCGCTCCCAGCGACCGCCGGCCTCGCCGAAACCGGCGAGCGGAGGCTCGGCGGACTCGGGCGCCTCCGGGGCGAGCTTCTCGAAGTCGGGCGAGGCGACGATCGTGTTCGCCTGCAGGACTGGAGGCAGGCCGTCGCCGCCGCGGACCTGCAGCAGCACCGCGGCCAGCTCGGCGACGTCGCGCGCGCTCTCGAGCGTCGAGCGCCCGTAGCGCAATCCGGCCTCGCTGCGGAACGCCGGCTGGTCCGCGAGCACGCGATGCGCCTGATCGTCCGGAACCCAGCCGCACAGGCCCCAGTCGTCGCTCTCGATCACCACCGACCTCAGGCGGCACCAGTCCAGATTCACGCGAGGCTCCCGGGCGAGTCGTCGGCGAAAAGCGCCCGGGAACTATACCGCACGCGCGTTGACCTTCGCGCGCGGCGTGTGCCACCGTGCCCCGCCATGCGCACGTACGCCACGCGGACTTCGCGCTCGTGGCTCGCGGGCACGGTGATCTTCCTCGTCCTCTTCTGGCTCGTGGATCTCGCGGGGCTCCGTGCGGGCGTGCCCGATCCGCTCGACGACTCCTGGGAGTACGGCGCCGTCGCGCGCTCGCTGCTTGCCGGACACGGTTTCCACACGCCGGTCGTGCATCCGCCGCTCTGGAGTCTGCGCGACACTTCGGGCAGCGTGCCGGTGCTGGTGCACGGGCCGCTCGTGCCGGTGCTGCTCGCGCCGTTGGTCGCCCTCGCGGGTCCCGGCGCGCTCGACCATCTCGCCTGGCTCGCCGCCCTGTTCGCGGTGCTCGCCGCGCTTGCGCTGCGCCGCCTCGGCGAGCGCTGGCATACGCCGCCGACCGGCACGGCGGCGGCGCTCGCGTTCACGCTCTCGCCGCTGACGCTGCGCGCGGTCCATCACGATCTCGCGCTGGTGCTCGGCGCCTGGCTGCTCGCGCTGGCGCTCGAACAACTCGCCCGCACGCGCCCGCGAGGGCTGCGGGCCGGGCTCGCGCTCGGCGCAGGTCTGCTCGTGCGCCCCGAGTTCCTGCTCGCGCTGCCGCTGCTCGCGCTGCTCGCCGGTCCCGCGCGCAGGCGCTTCGTGCTCGTCGCCCTCGCGCCGCTGCTGCCGTGGATGTGGCACGGGTGGATGCATGCCGGCTCGCCTTTGTTCAATCTCTCGGGGTACCTGCTGGTCGGCTACTGGGGAGCGCGGCCCGAGATTTCGGTGATGCGCGACTTCGCGATTCCGCCGCGGGCCTGGCCGCAGGTTCTCGCGGACTCGCTGGCGGGCCTGCCGGGCAAGTGGCTCGTGTTCTTCCCGCGCGCGCTCAAGCGGGTGCTGCTCTCGCCCTCGGACTTCACGGGCTGGCTGGCGCCGATCGGAGCGCTGCTCGCCCTGCAGGCTCCGGCGAGCCGGGTGCTCGCGATGGTGGCGGCCGCGCTCGCGATGCTGCCGCTCGCGATCATGACCGTGACGCTGCCCGACCCGCGCTACGTCGTGCCCTTCCTGCCCGTGTTCGCGCTCGGCGCCGCGCGCGGCGCCGCCGAGCTCGTGGACTGGCTGCCGCCGCGGTACCGCGGGCCGAGAGCCTGGATGACGGTCCTGACCCTGCTGCTCGGCGTGAGCGAGCTGCCCGCGCTCGCCGGCGGCTGGCGGGAAGGCGCGGCGGCGCGCGCGCGCCTCGCCCGCGAACGGTCGGCGCTCGCCTCGCTGCCGGCGGCCATGCCCGGGGGCAACCCGGTCTTCTCCGACACCCCGGACTTCGTGGCGTGGACGCTCCGCCGGCCGGCGCTGTGGGTGACGCGCGAGGAATACGCGGCGCTGCCCGAGGCGTCGGACTCCTCGTCGGCGCCAGCGGACCGGCCGGCGAGGCGGCCGGGCGACGTGCTGTGGTTCCATGCCGCGGACGGTCGCGGCGCTCCGCTCGACTCCGTGACGACCGCGTCACCCGCGGAACCGGACGCCGCCCTCTCGCAGGCGCCGGCCCCGGTCCCCCCGCCGACGCGACCGAAGCGGGCGCCGAAGCGCGCGACGAAACGTTAGCCACTCCCCCGCGCCGACCGCTAGACTTCGCGCGTGCGTCCCGCCTTCCCCCGCCTCGTGCTTCCGGTCGCCCTCGCGGCGGCCTGCCTGCCCGCCTTCGCGGCGCCCCTGCCCTGGCCGCACGTGTCCCGGGGCGCCGGACGCGGATTCGACCCGGCGGCCCCGCCCGTGGCCGGTCCGCTGGCCGCGATTCCGTCGCAGGCCGACCCGGGTGCGTGCGGCACGCGCCTCGAGTCCTCGTTCGAGCTGGCCGTGCGCCGCGCCGGTGAATCGCTCGCCGCCCCGCAGCCGACGCCGCACAGCGCCGACACGGCGGGCATCGCCGTGCTCGAGGACGATGGGACCTTCTTCTACACGGACAAGGGCAGCCACAACGTCCTCGACGTCGCGGCGATGACGCAGGCTTTCTATCGAACGCACGACGATTCGGTGGAGTTCCTGGCCGTGTACCTCGCCAGCGGCCTCGACCAGTGGCTCGGCTCTCCGACGGCGCTCGCGGCGGCCTGGGTGGTCCGCAACAACACCGACGGCATCGGGCTTTCGCGCTTCGATCTCGGCGCGTCGTTCGGCAGCCCTTCGCGCCTCGAGACGGTCATGACGATGAACGGGCTGCACCGCTACCCCGAGAACCCGGACGAGGTGCCGCCCGGCGACACGTTCAACGCGGTCGGCTTTCTCGCGCACGAGTTCGGTCACCGCTGGCTCGCCTACACCTGGCTCGACTCGGCCGGAACGCCCGCGCCGTCGCTGCTCGGGCGCGACCGACAGCACTGGAACTTCTTCTTCGACTCCGACTCCTCGTTCATGGAGGGCTGCGACTGGACGAGGGTCGGTGGCGATTCGTTCGTGACGACGGGCGCGACCACGACGTGGGGGGCGCTCGACCAGTACCTCATGGGCCTGCGTCCGCGGAGCGAGGTGGAGTCGCTGCTCGTCGTCAACGACCCGACCGGGATGAACCCGCCAGGCGACTACGTGCCATGGAGCATCCCCGGGGTCGGCATCGGCTGCCACGGCCGGGCGACGCTCTGGACGCTGGACGACCTCGAGCGGCTGAACGGTCCTCGCCTGCCGGCGTCCGCGCAGGCGCCGCACGCGTGGCGTGTCGCCTTCGTGCTCGTCGTTCCGCGCGGAACGGACGCCACCGCCGCCGACCTCGCCAAGCTCGGAGCGCTGCGGGCGCGCTTTCCCTCGCTCGTCGTCGAGGCCACCGCCGGGCGCGGGTCGGTGGACGTGCGGCTGCCCTCGCGCGAGGGGCGGCTCGTGATCGCGCACGAGCCCCTCGCCGACACCGAGGACGCGTCTGCGCCGCGCCCGGTGGTCGCGCGCGTCGCGCGCGAGGGCGGCGCGCTCGCGCTCGCCGCGCCGCCTTCGGTCGCGCTGCACTGGCGGGCGGGCGCCGGCGGCCCGTTCACGACGTTGCCGATGGCTCCCGCCGGAGCCGACTCGTTCGCGGCGGTGATCCCGGCCACGCCCGGAGAGGTCGAATACTGGATCTCGGCCGACGCCGGCAGTCCCGCGCTCGCGGCGCAGTCCCCCGCGGGGGGCGGTGCCGCGCCGCTCGCGTACTTCTGCGGGCCCGACCTCACGCCCCCGACCCTCGCGCACGTGCCCGTGCCGGCGCAGGCCGACACGCGCATGCCGCAGGCGATGCTCGCGCGCGTGACGGACAACCTCGGCGTGGATTCGGTCTGGTGCGAGGTCGCGGCGGACGGCGGCCCCGTCGCCGCCGTGCCGGTGACGCACGCGGGGGGCGACTCGTTCGTCGTCTCGCTCGGGGCGGGGCTCGACCCTGGTCACCGCGTCGCCTATCGCTTCGCCGCCCGCGACCGCTCGCAGGCCGGCAACGTCGGCTACTCCAACGCTTCGTTCGACACCATGCGCATCGTGCGCGACATCCTCGACGACTTCGAGAACCCGAGCGGTTACTTCCACCTGTCGGCGATCTGGTCCATGCGCGACCCGTGGGCCCCGGACACGTATCGCTCGTCCCCAGAGGGCGGCACCGCGTGGCATTTCGGGGCGCCGGGGGGACTGCCCTACCCGCCGCACTCCGACGCCATCCTCTACCTGCCGTGGACGTACGGCATCGAGCCGGGGGCGAGCCTGCGGTTCGACGAGTGGCACGACTTCGAACAGCAGGACGCGGGCAACGCCTGGGACGGTTTTCGCGTCGAGGTCCAGCCATGGGGCTCGACGGCGACGCTGACCGCGAACCCTGTGCCCGGCTACACGCACGTCATGCAGTCGGGTTCGCTCTCCATCCCGCGATTCGAGGCCTGCTGGAGCGGACGGAGCTCCGGATGGGTGCAGCGTTCGGTGGACCTTTCGCCGTTCGTGCCGGGCCCGGCGCGCGCGCTGGTGCGGGCGTGCGCCGACGACTGGATCGGCGGCGCCGGGCTGTGGATCGATCGCGTGCGCGTCCACCATCCCGGCCAGGCCGCCGCGGATGTGCCGCACGGGAGCGGCGCCGTCTCGTGCGGGCGCGCCTGGCCGAACCCGACGCGCGGCGCGCTGCGCCTGCCGCTCGCGCTCGCGCAAGCCGCACCGGTGGACTGGGCGCTGCACGACGTCCAGGGCCGGCGCGTCGCCACGCTCTGGCGCGGCGGGCTCGAACCGGGCGCGAGCGACCTGGTCGCCGCCGTCCCCGCGGCGCTCGCCCCGGGACTCTATTTCGCGACGGTGCGCGTCGCCGGGCGCGAAATCTCGACGCAGCGCGTCACGATCCTGCGCTGACCCGGGGCTCCACTACTCGTAGCGGAGCGATTCGATGACGTCGAGATCCGCGGCGCGCTTGGCCGGGTAGAAGCCGAAGAACACGCCCACCGCCGAGGCGAAGCCCAGCGCCAGCACCACGACCTGCGGCTCCACCTGCGTCGGCCAGCGGGCGAGGTTCGTGATGGCGGTCGAGGCGGCGATGCCGAACGTCACGCCAAGAGCGCCGCCGGCGAGCGACAGGAACATCGCCTCGGCCAGGAACTGGAGCAGGATGTCCTGCTTCTTCGCGCCGATCGCACGACGGATGCCGATCTCGCGCGTCCGCTCGGTCACCGAGACGAGCATGATGTTCATGATGCCGATGCCGCCGACCAGCAGCGAGACGGCCGCGACGCTGGCGAGCAGCGTGGTCATGACCTTGCTGGTGGACTCGGCCGTGCTCGCGATGTCGAGCTGGGTGTAGATGAAGAAGTCGTCGTCCGTGCCCGGCCGGATGCGGTGCCGCTGGCGCAGCAGCTCGGTGATCTGCGTGCGGGCGTCCTCGACCTGCGATTCGCTGACCGCCGAGACGATGATCGCGTTCAGGTGCGTGACGCCGAGCAGCCGGCTCTGCACGGTCGTCCACGGGGCGAGCACGACGTCGTCCTGATCGCCGCCCATGCCCTGTCCGCCCTTGTGGCTCAACACGCCGACGATGCGGAAGGGAACGTCCTTGATGCGGAGCATGCTGCCGACCGGGTCCACGGAGCCGAACAACTGGTCGCGCACCTTGGTGCCGATGACGCAGACCTTGGCCGAGCCGCGCACGTCGGAGTCGGTGAACATCGCACCGTCCTCGACCGGCCACTGGCGGATGTCCACGAACTCGGGAGCGACGCCCTGGACGTTCGTGCCCCAGTTCATGTTCCCGTACACGATCTGCACGCCGCGCTGGACCAGCGGGGAGACCGCCGCGACCGCCGGACATTCCCGGCGGATCGCCACGGCGTCGTCCGGCATCAGCGTCGTGTTGCCGCCCATGCCCATGCGCACGCCGCCCGCCGAAATCGTGCCGGGCCGGACGGTCATCACGTTCGCGCCGAGCGAGCGGATCTGCCGCTGGACCGCGGCCCGCGCGCCCTGCCCGATGGCGAGCGTGGCGATGACCGCGGCGACGCCGATGACGATGCCGAGCACCGTGAGCGCGGCGCGCATGCGGTTGCGCGTCAGCGCCTGGAGCCCGAGCTGCGCCAGCATCGGCAGGTTCATCGGCGGCCACCCGGACGCGGTCCGAAGCGCGGCCCGCCCATTCCGGCCGGAGGCTGCAGGTCCTGTCCGCGATCGGACTGGGCCAGCTCGATCCCGGTCACGACGAGGTCGCCTTCCTTGAGGTTGTCGCCCCGCACCTCGGTCATGGTGCCATCGGTGATGCCGGACATGACACGCACCTCGACCGGCTTGCCGGCCTGCAGCAGGTAGACCCTTCCGGGACGGTACTCGGGGGAGGGTCCGCTCCCCGGCGCGCCCGCGAAATTGCGCCCGCCCGTCAGCCCCTTCGCCCAGGGTCGCGCGCCGGCGCTCTCGCCCCCGCTCGCTGCGCGTGCCGGGCCGCCACCGCGAACGGCGGACGCCGAGTCCCGCACCGCCGCCGGGCGTCCGCCCGCGCGGCCCGCGCCCGCGGTTCCGGAGCCGCCCCGGCCCTGCGCGTACGCAGGCGGGGCGATGCGATCGAGCAGCCACGAGAAGCTCCGGCGCATCGCGCCATTCCCGGTTCCTCCACCCCCTCCGCCCCCCCAGCCACCCGCCCCGCTCCCACCACTGCCGGGAAGCCGGAACCGCAGCGCCGCGTTCGGCACCTTGAGCACGTCCTTGCGCGAAGCCACCGTGACGGTGACGTTCGCGGTCATGCCGGGGCGGAGCTGCAGCGCGTCGTTGCGCGTCGCGATGACCGTCGTGTAGGTGACGACGTTCTGATCGGTGATGGGCTCGAGGCGGACCTGCGAGACCTTGCCCTCGAACTCCTGGTCCGGAAACGCGTCCACGTTGAACGCCACCGGCAGCCCGGGACGGATGCGGCCGATATCGGCCTCGTCAATGCTGGTTTCGACCTGCATCTGCGTCAGGTCGTTCGCGATCACGAACAGTTTGGGCGCCTGCAGGCTGGCCGCGACCGTCTGTCCCACGTCGATCGAGCGCGAGATGACGACGCCGTCGATCGGCGCGCGGATGGTCGTGTTGTTCAGGTCCACCTGCGCGGACTGAAGCTGCGCCTGCGCCTGCTTGACGTCGGCCTGCCGCTGTTCGACCGCGACCTCGGCCGCCTCGACGTCGGCCTGCGAGATGTAGTTGTCGTGCACGAGTTCCTGCGCGCGGGCCAGCTGGCGCTTGCCGTCCTTGAGCGCGGCGTCGGCCCTGGCGAGCGCGGCCTCGGCCTGCGCGAGCCGGGCCTTGAAGGCGGACGGATCGATCGTGCACAGCACCTGTCCGGCCTTCACGCGCGAGTTGTAGTCCACGTACAGCTTGTTCAGCGTCCCGCTCACCTGGCTGCCGACCTCGACCTGCATGACCGGGTTGACCGTGCCGGTGGCCGAAACGGTGGCGGTGACGTCGCCGCGCTCGACGGCGGCCGTCCGGTACTTCGGGGCGGCGGGTTTCTGGCGCGCGCGCACGACCCACACGGCCGCCACCACGACGATCGCGGCGAGGCCGAGGACAGCCCAGCGGTTCAGTTTCACGTCGGCTCCTGGGGTGGGCGGTCGAACCCGGCCGGCGCGTGCGAGTCCGGGCCTGTGAGGCCCGGCGGGACGGCCCTGCTTCGCCGCTTCGTGAAGATGGACGCACGATAGTAGCGGTCCGTTCCACGGGCCAGCGCCGCGTGCGAACGAACGCGCGCACGCGCCGCACGAGCGCGGCCGCATCGCGCCCCGGCCGACTTCTTTGACCGGGCCATGACCTGAAGTAGCTTCCGTTCCTTATGGGAGGCGCCGTGGTGGAACGACGAACCGAACGCACGCGAAGGATCGCCTTCGTCCTGGCGGGCACGCTCGTGCTCAACCTGCTGGTCGCCGTCGCCAAGCTCGTCTACGGCCGCCGCTCGGGAGCGCTGGGCATCCAGGCCGACGG
Source organism: Candidatus Eisenbacteria bacterium (assembly GCA_020847735.1). NCBI lineage: Bacteria > Candidatus Eiseniibacteriota > Candidatus Eiseniibacteriota bacterium. The sequence goes on along the minus strand of JADLBL010000019.1, from coordinate 1,318 downwards.
GCTGAACTCGCTGCTCGACAGCATGTCGAACGTGATCGGGCTGGTGAGCATCATGGTCGCCTCGCGTCCGCCGGACGCGAACCATCCCTATGGCCACCGCAAGTTCGAGACCTTCGCGGCCCTGGCCGTGGCGATGATGATGCTGGTCGGCTGCTTCGAGATCGCCACCACCGCGATCGACCGCCTGAATCATCCGGTCGTTCCGCGGGTCACCGCGACGGGCTACTACCTGCTGCTCGCGACGATGGCGATCAATCTGGTCGTCACGCTCGTCGAGCGCAGGGCCGGGCGCGCGCTGCAGAGCGAGCTGCTGATCGCCGACGCCGCGCACACCGGCAGCGACCTGCTCGCCACCGCGCTCGTGCTCGCCAGCCTGTTCGCGATCCGGCTCGGATGGGCCTGGGCCGACATGGTTGCGGCCGCGGTGGTCGTCGTGCTGGTGCTGCGCGCCGGCTTCGGCGTCCTGCAGGGCACGCTTTCGACGCTGTCGGACGAGCGACGGGTCGAGCCGGGCCTCGTCGAGGCCGAAGCGGTGCAGGAGGAGGGCGTCCTCGAGGTGCACAACGTCCGCAGCCGCGGTCCGCTCGACGACGTGCACGTGGACCTGCACGTGCTGGTGGACCCACGCATGCCGATCGCCGACGCACACGCGATCGGCCACCGTGTCGAGGACCGGCTTCGCGCCCGCTGGCCCGGCTTCACCGACGTCGTCGTGCACGTCGAGCCGGCGCTGCCGGGCGAGCGCGCCCGGGGGCGCGAAGGCGGAGGGCTGCGGGCCGAGAGCTAGGTGCAGTTTGCGAACGCCACCCGCAGATAGCGTTCGATGAAGGACAGGTCAGCCATCGCGAGGAAGTTCACCGCCAGTTTCTCGAACCGGGTGCCGAGCCGACGGCACTCCTTGAGCCAGCACACGGCCTGGAACAGGCGCCATTGACTTCGCGCAATGCAAAGCGGCAATTGCGGCTCCTCTCGATATTCCGTGGAGCGCGCCTGAGTTGACGGCGTAGGCGCTCCGGTTCATCCATGGCTCTTCTTCGACCAAGAAGGAGGAACCAGAGGGATGAACCAGGAGCGGGACGATCTTGTCGCGACGTATCTCGGGTTGCAAGGGTTCGAAGTGGTTGGCGTCGTGCAGACGAGGCATCCGCGGCGAGGCCGGGTGAAGGTGGTCCGGATCGAGCGGCGCTCGGGGCAGCACGAGTGTTCGGGCTGCGGGCGGCGGCACGAGCGGGGACTGTTCACGGAGCCGGCGCCGATCTGGCTGCGGGACTGCTCGCTCGGCGAACAAACCCTCCGCGTGCCGTCGCCCGCAGTCGGG